>JAGBFY010000193.1 GCA_017936245.1 Kiritimatiellia bacterium | reverse complement strand
GTCCCTCTTATCCCCCCGGGCGTTGTCCCCCGGGGGGATGTATGAGGCGTTACTTGTTCGCATTCAGCAGAGCCATAAGGAAAACTCCTACCACGCCGCCGGCGATGAATGCCGGAAGCAAGCACCAAGCGCTAATCATGCCGTTACCTCCTGCCAATAGGTCGGATACTCGGACGGAGACCATACGCATACAACGCCATCAGGAGCGATGCAAACATATGCCTTGCCCTGCCATTCGACAACGTCGCCGGAATAATACCACTTGCCGGTGACGTACTCCGGAATAACCGTGTCGCCGCTCTCGTCGGTCGGCGGCTCTTCGGTTTCGCCCATGAGCTGCGCAACCTTTTCTTCCAGTGCCTTGATTCGCGCATCGTGCTCTTTCAGCAGCTTGCCTTTGTCGGTCTCGTGCAGTGCGTCAGCCTTTTCCAGCGCCATCTGTTCAAGCTCTCTGCGCTGTTCCGGCGTAATGTCGCCAAAGGCAGACATGCTCTTGATACGCCGCTGCATCTCCGGCAGGGTGAAGCGTCCAGACAAAATCATGCTTTTAATCATGTTGTACATAGGTTTTTACCTCCTTAACCGTTAAGCGCCAGAGCAACCGCCGCTGCAATCTGACCGTCAATATAGTGCTTTGTATCGTGGTGGTATTTCACTTCCGTCTCTTCGCTGCCGCATACGGTTTCAGGCATCAGCTGCATAGATGGCAGGATGCGGGCGTCGGTGCAGTAGACTTCGGGGGTGGCGAGTTCGTATATAACGGTTACAGGTGTTCCGGCTGCATACTGCGCAGTAAGGTATTCCTTCAAAAGCGCAGCCGTGTTGTATACGGAATCGCGGACATAAATAGATACGCCGTAACCTCCGATGCCTAGATACGTATTGTTGTTACCAATATTGACTATCGGGAAATGGCTGCACTTGCTATTAATCAAATGCAGACCGTCTTTCATCGTAGGCACTTCCCGGATGGTAACAAGATGATTCTCCGTTCCGGCATTTTGATCCGCTATATTTTCTGTTCCATCCAGCACTTCTCGATGCATCTTCCTCTCCACCCTGCACAGCCTCAGCTCGTTTTCGGGCTTGAAATCGACGGAGCGGTAGTAGACAGCGAAATTGTTGGCAATAAGATATTCTTTGAGTGTTGCTGTCGTGTACTCTGACGGAGCAACTATAAAGATCATATTGTACCCAGGTCGCCCTGTTACGTCCCAACCTCTAAAAGCGGATGAATCAAACGCAGTGTCAAGATGTGGAATAAGAGCAGAATATGTTTTGCGTGAATCAACAATGTCCGGCGTTTCAATTGCGAACCGCTTGAAGCCACCACCTGTCACTGGGTTTTCAAAAATGTTTGTTACTTCGTTGATAGTAATCTTCTTATCACATCCACTCGCCCAATCGTTATCCACCGTATCCCCCTCGTACAGCGGCTCACCGTCAGGGAGCATAGGCAGGTCCTGCGTCGTGGCGTTGTAGGGTTCGTAGTCGGTTGCAACACTTCCGATTTCAAGCTGCACAGTTCCTTCTGTAATCGTTCCAACGCCAACATCGCTTGGCGTTCCTTCGTACTTAAGTCCTACCGCAATATCTGCCCAACCCGTGTAATCCGATATAAATGGCCGATTATGTGCTACATTTCTTATAGGCACGGCCGGCTTATTGGTCCCATGTTCAAAGAGTCTCCAGAATAGCACATCCTGTGCAGTTGAGGAGATGATGTACGTAAAAAATCTTGTCAGAAATACCTTCGCGACTGTTGCAATAACCGTATCATTATCCTCTGTACACTCCACCTTGAATTTATCTCCAGAAATTGTCATAACAGCGCCTTGTGCAAAATTTGCCTCAAGCTTAGCCAGATTCTTCCTGCCCGTCTGAATCCACGCAGTATCCACACCGTCGATCGGTCTGATATTGTCCGGACTGGGATCGCCTTCGCCCCACTGAAAGGTCGTACCGTGGAGCGTGACCTGCAGATTTCCGTCCTGTGCATACAGCTCGTGAGAAGCAGCTTTTGCGGATGTGTCTGCAATGGCAGCCGCCTTTCCGTGAACCTGTACCGCCTCTGAATACGCTTCTTCAGCAACCGCACTTGCCTCCTGAGCTGCTGCCCATGCGCCCTGTATTGCTTCGTCAAACTGTGCCTCTTCATCGTACGTCCAGTAATCTATGC
>JAGBFY010000021.1 GCA_017936245.1 Kiritimatiellia bacterium | reverse complement strand
GAAAAGGTCTTTGGTGGGGCCAGGGTCTGGCAGATTGCGAAAACGATCGACTGCGCCTTTCCCTGCGCCCGTCAGAACGAGCTCGACGGCGAGGACGCAGCCTACCTGCTCAAGCACGGATGCGCGCTCGTCGCCGAAGGAGCCAATATGCCGTCCACTCCGGAGGCGGTTGCGGCATTCCTGAATGCCGGCATTCTCTACGCACCAGGAAAAGCCGCGAACGCCGGCGGTGTCGCCACGTCAGGCCTTGAAATGTCGCAAAACGCCGAACGGCTCTACTGGGCCGCAAAGACAGTCGATGACAAGCTCCGCGAAATCATGACTTCCATCCACGACAACGCCTTCGAGGCCGCTGCACAATATGGCCATAAGGGCAATTATGTCATGGGCGCGAACATCGCCGGCTTCGCCAAGGTTGCCGATGCCATGGTCGCCCAAGGCATCTGACACGACTTTAGACCATTTGCGGCACTGGGGTGATTTTCGTAACTGCTCAGCCCCGGTGCCGCTTCTTTCTCAACCTTCCCACAAAAACGCACTCGACAAACACGTGAACAGAATCATCCGAAAAACGCGGCTTTCTGAAAATGTCTTCCGCATGGAGGTCGAAGCTACACTCATCGCCCGCAACCGCAAGGCCGGACAGTTTGTCATCGTGATGGTCGACGAACAGTTCGGCGAACGCATCCCGTTGACCATTGCAGATGCCGATCCCGACAGCGGATCCATCACCCTTATTTTCCAGACCGTGGGCGCCACGACCACGAAACTCGCCCGCCATGAGGCCGGCGATATCCTGCCTGCCGTGCTCGGCCCCCTCGGGAAGCCCACGCATGTCAACGGCCCCGGCCGCCATATAGTCTGCATCGGGGGCGGCATCGGCGTAGCGCCAATGCACCCGATTGCCCAGGCCCATAAGGAAGCCGGCAACGACGTCACCATCATCATGGGGGCGCGTACGAAGGAGCTTTTCGTGATGGAGCAGGAAATGCGAGCGATCGCAGGTGACAAGCTGATCCTCATGACGGACGACGGCTCGCGCGGGCGCAAGGGACTCGTCACCGAACCGCTGAAAGAGCTCTGCGAAAGCGGCGCGGTGGACGAAGTGATCGCAATCGGACCACCCGTAATGATGAAGTTCTGCGCCAAGACGACCGAACCATTCGGCGTAACAACGACGGTCTCGCTCAATACTGTCATGATCGACGGCACGGGAATGTGCGGGGGTTGCCGAATCTCCGTAGGGGGCGAAACCAAGTTCGTTTGCGTCGACGGACCCGAGTTCGACGGGCATGAGGTCGATTGGGATCAGATGCTGAAGCGCATGAACACCTTCAAGCCCCAGGAGATCTGGGCGAAGGAACACGTCTGCAACATGCTCAAGACCGCGGAAAGCAAAAAGTAAGGTGATGCGATGACTGCAAAAGAGAAAATGGCGATTCCGGCGCAGACGATGCCCGAACAGGACCCCGTGATCCGTGCCCGCAACATGAACGAAGTCGCGCTCGGCTATTCCGCCGAACAGGCGAAATGCGAGGCGAGCCGCTGTCTGCAGTGTCCGACCAAGCCCTGCATGCGTGGCTGCCCGGTCGCGATCGACATCCCCGCTTTCCTCAAAAAGGCCGCGACAGGCGATTTTACCGGCGCGCTCGAGATCATCAGGAAGACTTCGCTGTTGCCCGCGGTGTGCGGACGCGTCTGCCCGCAGGAGAAGCAGTGCCAGAGGTTCTGCACGATGGGCAAGATCCTCAAGGACGTCGAGAAATCCGTCGCGATCGGCCGCGTCGAACGCTTCTGCGCCGATTTCGCCGCGGCGAACGGCGTCATCAGCCCGACGCCCGCTCCGGCCGCAAGGAGCGGCAAGCGCGTCGCGGTGATCGGCACCGGTCCCGCTTCGATCACCTGCGCCGCAGAGTGCGCCAAAAACGGTTATGACGTCGCGATGTTCGAGGCGTTCCACAAATGCGGTGGCGTCCTGGTATACGGCATCCCCGAATTTAGGCTCCCAAAGTCGATTGTACAGCGCGAAATCGACGGACTCAAACAGCTTGGCGTGAAAATCGAGACAAACGTCTGCATCGGCAGAACGCGTAAGATCGCCGATCTCCTCCAGAACGGGTTCGACGCGGTGTTCATCGGCACCGGCGCTGGGCTGCCGAAGTTCATGAACATCGAAGGAGAGAACCTCGTCGGTGTCTTCAGCGCCAACGAGTACCTGACACGCGCGAATCTCATGAAGGCCTACGACGAGAGGAACGCCGATACGCCGTTCTGGCACGGCAAGCGGGTCGCGGTCTTGGGCGGCGGCAATGTCGCGATGGATGCAAGTCGAATGGCTCTCCGCCTCGGAGCGGAAGAAGTCTATCTCGTCTATCGTCGTTCGCTCGCCGAGATGCCCGCAAGGCGAGAGGAAATCCATCATGCGAAGGAAGAGGGCGTCAAATTTCTCTTGCTCCAAAACGCCAAAAGGATCCTGGGGAACACCGAAGGACACGTCATCGGACTGGAATGCATCAGGTATGAACTCGGCGAACCGGACAAGACCGGTCGACGCTCCCCAATCGCCGTTCCAGGCAGCGAATTCACATTGGATGTCGACACAGTTATTGTCGCCGTCGGGAACTCGTCCAATCCGCTTGTCCCCGCCACGACCGAAGGGCTTGCGACCAATGCTCATGGCAACATCCTAGTCAATAGCGAGACCAACATGACCTCGATTCCCGGCGTTTTCGCCGGAGGCGACATCGTGCTCGGCGCCGCCACGGTGATTCTCGCGATGGGCGAAGGACGCCGCGCCTCCGTCGGCATCAACGCCTACCTCACCAACGGTAAGTGACGGCGAGATAGCCCGAAAAGCCAAGCGCCGTCAGTTCGCGTAAAACCCGCGCATCCCCGCGAAAAACACGCGCACCTACGCGCAGATTATCCACCCCGCCAGTCTCACCCCACCAACGGGGGGGGG
>JAGBFY010000192.1 GCA_017936245.1 Kiritimatiellia bacterium | reverse complement strand
CGCGAGCACGTTCTTCTCGCCCGCCAGGTCGGCGTGCCGAAGATTGTGGTGTTCCTCAACAAGTGCGACCTCGTTGACGATGCCGAAATGCTCGACCTCGTTGAGATGGAAGTTCGCGAACTCCTTTCCAAGTACGACTATGATGGCGACAACGCTCCGGTCGTCCGCGGTGCTGCTTATCCGGCCACCCAGGCTACCGCCAAGGAAGATGCTGCCTGCAATTGCATCACCGAGCTCATGGAGGCCCTCGACACCTACATCCCCGAGCCTGAGCGCGCTCTTGACCAGCCGTTCCTCATGCCGATCGAAGACATCTTCTCGATCGAAGGTCGTGGTACGGTGGTTACGGGCCGTGTCGAGCGCGGCGTGATCAAGGTTGGTGACGAAGTCGAGATCATCGGTCTCAAGCCTACGGCCAAGACCGCTTGCACGGGCGTTGAAATGTTCCGCAAGCTCCTCGATCAGGGTCAGGCTGGTGACAACGTTGGCTGCCTCCTTCGCGGCACCAAGAAGGAAGATGTCCAGCGCGGTCAGGTTCTCGCGAAGCCGGGTTCTATCACGCCCCACACCGAGTTCGAGGGTCAGGTCTACGTTCTCACGAAGGACGAGGGCGGCCGTCACACGGCGTTCATGAAGGGCTATCGTCCTCAGTTCTACATCCGTACGACGGACGTCACGGGCGACATCGAGCTCCCCGAGGGTGTTGAGATGGTCATGCCTGGCGACAACGTTTCGCTCAAGGTCAAGCTCATCGCTCCCGTCGCTCTCGAAGAGAAGATGCGCTTCGCCATCCGCGAAGGCGGCCGTACGGTCGGCGCCGGCACGGTTTCGAAGGTGATCAAGTAATTAGATCGTCTTCTGTGGGATGTCCGCTCCTGGATTCCGGCCACAAGTGGTCGGCTGGAGGAGGGAGCGGACTCTAACCCCGAAGACGGAAGGAAGAAAAGACAATGCCGAGAGAATTGGCCATTTTGGCGTGCAACGAGTGCAAGCGCCGCAACTACACGACAACGCGCAACAAGAAGACGATGACGGAGCGCGTAGAGAAGGTGAAGTTCTGCCCGTCTTGCCGTAAGCGCACGGGACATAAAGAGGTCAAGTAATTCGATTTCCTTTTTAGGGTAGTAGCACAATGGCAGTGCAGCGGTCTCCAAAACCGCCTATGGGGGTTCGATTCCCTCCTACCCTGCCAAAAGGACTTAGGAGCTGAAGATGAATTTTTTCAATCGTATCAAGAGCTATTTTGCCGAGGTTAAAGGTGAAGCCAAGCGTGTATCGTGGCCTGGCAAACAGGAGCTCTACGATTCAACGCTCGTTGTGATAGCGTTCATCTTCATTCTTGCCGTCACGACGCTCGCGTGCGACAAGGTAATTGAGCTCTTCATCAAGTTTGTTCACGCTGGAGCATAAGAGGCCCGCGATGAAAAAAGAATGGTTTGTTTTGCATACGCTTGTTGGGCAGGAGAATAAGGCCCAGAAGTCAATCGTCGCTCGCACAAAGCTTGAGGCGATGGGTGATTACATTGGCGAGTGCATCATTCCTACGGAAAAGGTGACCGAGAAGAAGAACGGCAAGAGCCGTACGATCACCAAGAAATTCTTCCCTGGTTACGTGCTTTGCGAGCTTGCATTGTATGATGAGGCTAAAGGTGTCGATGCCTCGGGTAAGATGGCTATTTATGAGCGCACATGGCAGTTCCTCCGCGAGACTCCGGGAGTGATTGGCTTTATTGGTGGGGATCGTCCGATGCCCCTTAAACAGTCGGAGATGGATGCGATACTCTCCACCGGAAAGGGTGGTGGAAAGGCGGAGCCGCCGCCGCGTCCGAAAGTGCTTTTCAACGTGGATGACACGGTGAAGGTTATAGACGGTCCCTTCCAAGGGCAGGTGGGACAGGTCTCCATTGTCGATCCCAAGGGCAAGCTCACGGTTGAAGTTCAGATTTTCAGCCGCAAAACCCCTGTGGATGTGGAATACTGGCAGGTCGAGAAGATGTCCGAAGAGGATATCGTCGCATCGAACCCCTCCGTATAACGCATCTTTCAATCATCGGTCCGATTGCACCGGCTGGATCGCCGGGAGGACACGAGAAAAAGGAACAGATACATGGCCAAGAAGGTCAAGGGCGTAGTTAAGCTCCAGATTCCGGCAGGAGCCGCGAATCCTGCGCCGCCGGTCGGCCCGGCACTCGGTTCTGCTGGTGTTAACATCATGCAGTTCTGCAAGGAGTTCAATGCGAAGACCGCCAAGCAGGCGGGTCTCGTCATCCCCGTAATCATCACGGTGTATCAGGACCGCAGCTTCTCGCTCGAGTTCAAGTCGCCGCCGGCATCCGTCCTCCTCAAGAAGGAAGCGGGTCTCGCCAAGGGTTCGGGAGTTCCCAACAAGAACAAGGTCGGCAAGGTCACCAAGGAACAGCTTGCGAAGATCGTCGAGATGAAGAAGGCGGACCTCAACACCACCGATCCGGAAGCCGCGATGCGCATGATCGCCGGCACCGCACGCAACATGGGCATCGAAGTTGTTGACTGAAAGGATTTGACCCATGGCAAAGTTTGGTAAGAAGTACAGAGCCATTCTCAAGGACGCGCCCAAGCAGCCCGTTTCCATTGAGGAGGCCATCAAGTTCATCAAGGCTCATCCCGCAGCCAAGTTCGATGAGACGCTCGACGTCGCGTTCTGTCTCGGCACGAACTGCGTCCGCAGCGACTCCCCCGTCCGTGGCACGGTGAAGCTTCCCGCAGGTTCCGGTAAGAACGTCAAGGTTCTCGTTTTCGCAGGCGGCGAGCATGCCGACCAGGCGAAGGCCGCCGGTGCCGATTATGTCGGTATGGACGACCTCATCGAGAAGATCACGAAGGACGGCTGGTGCGATTTCGACGTCGCCATCGCGACGATCGAAGCTATGAAGAACGTCCGCAAGTGCGCTCGCGTTCTCGGTCCTCGCGGTCTCATGCCCAACCCGAAGACAGGCACCGTCACGGATGATCCCGCGACTGCCGTCAAGGAGGCAAAGGCTGGTAAGGTCGATTTCCGCATGGATAAGACGGGCAACTGCTGCGTTATCGCCGGCAAGCTCTCGTTCGATGCCGACAAGCTCGCGCAGAACGTCAAGGCTGTTGTTTCGGCCGTTAATGCCGCCAAGCCCGCGACCGTGAAGGGGCAGTTCATCAAGACCCTCACGCTTTGCTCAACCATGGGCCCTGGCGTGCCCTGCATCCTTTCCATGGATGCCGAGTAAAAGGAGTGTGACGAAATGAGAATTGAAAAAGTCGCAATTTTGAAGGAAGTCCTCGAGCGCGTCAACGCGAGCGATTACTGCTTCATCGTTAACTACGGTGGTGTGGATGTTGTCCAGATCGGCAAGCTCCGCAACGCTCTCCGTACGCTTGACTCCCGTCTTCTCGTCGTGAAGAACAGCTTCCTCGCGCATGTCGCGAAGGAGAAGGGCTGGAGCGAAGAGGTCAACGCGATGTTTGCGGGTCCGACCGCCATCGTGACGGGCAAGGGCGAGCCCACGGCTGTCGCCAAGGCTATCATGGAATTTGTCACCGCTTCCGCTGGCAAGGCTTCCGTCAAGGGTGCCGACTACGACAACAAGATTGTCGATGCCGCGATGGTGGAGGCTCTCTCCAAGGTTCCCGGAAAGAACGAGCTCCGCGCTACGCTCCTCATGCTCCTCAAGGAGCCTGCAACGCGTATCGCCCGCGTCCTCTCCGAGAAGGCCAAGAAGGAAGGCGGCGCTCCGGAGGCGCCCGCTGCCGAGTAAGGGATTTGGGTGGTTGCGCCCGGTGGCGTGGACGCCCTTTTCGTAAAAACAAATGCCGGCGGATGAAACACGCCGTCGGTTGAAAAGAAAGAAGAAAGAAAATGACGAACGAAGAAATCATCCAGGAACTGTCCGGTAAGACCGTTCTCGAAATCAACGAGCTCGTTAAGGCTCTCGAAGAGGCATGGGGCGTTTCCGCCGCTGCCGCTGTTGCAGTTGCCGCCGGTCCTGCCGCCGGTGCCGCCGCTGCAGAGGAGAAGACCGAGTTCGACGTGGTCCTCAAGTCCGCCGGTGCCAACAAGATCGCGGTCATCAAGGAAATCCGCGCCATCACGGGTCTCGGCCTCAAGGACGCTAAGGATATGGTCGACGGCGCTCCCAAGACCGTCAAGGAAGGCGTTGCCAAGGAAGACGCCGAGAAGATCAAGGAGCAGCTCACCAAGGCTGGCGCCGAAGTCGAAATCAAGTAACCTCAAGTTGCTTGTTTGCAAAGGATCCCGTGGCATTCGCTACGGGATTTTTTTGTTTTTGCAAATGCTCAACTTGAGAATCAGTCCGAACCATATTCTCATTGACTTCGCGAGGGGGATGTGGTATCTTTTCCGCCGCTATGGACAAAGCTGTTAAACACCATATTCTTAAGAAAAGGATCGTTCTCGCCAAGCGCTCGGACGAGCCGATGACATTCTCCGAACGCGCCCCCTGGTTCTTCAGATGGTTCGAGGAGGATGTTATGGGTTTCGATTCCGAGGAGTACCGCAGGGAGTTCTGGCGCGAGGCGTACAGGCACGGGCGCACCATAGGCCATGTGCCGCACACGCTGAGCGACCAGCTGCGCAGGAGGGGTCGGAGAAGCGAGATGGCGCTCTTCGACGCGCTGTGCATATCGCTTCTCATGGGAGGGGTGTTCGCGATATGGGTCATGAGGCGCAGGATAGACCTGCATCTGCACCGTCTGCGCCGTCCGTCGTACTACGAGACGGAGCGTGCGAGAAGGCTTGGCCTTACGGAGGAGCGCAGGCGCATCCGCAGGCGCTCCACGCTCAACCCATGCCCCACGGCCGGACAGCTCAGGGATGCGTTTCTCCATGCCCGCGACTCCGTAGGGAATATGGTCAGGCTCGGTTCTCTCATGGAGGATCTCGAGTGCTACATCGACAATTCGCTTGTCTTTGGCGAAGACGGAAAGATCATAGCGAGAAAGGGCGGGATAAGGAGGTACATCCAGAGCGAGATGCCCGACCTCTACGGATCCTACAAGACGCTCATGCGCTACAAGGCGCTTGCGCGGAGGTTCCGTCAGGCGGTAGGGATATGCGATCCCGTGCCTGCGGCATCAGTCCTGCCGGAGGAGGATGAGAATACGGATACAGGAACGGACACTAACGGCCATGCATCAAAATGCGGAAAAGACGCAGAAAACTCCAAGAATATGGAAAATAAGACGG
>JAGBFY010000191.1 GCA_017936245.1 Kiritimatiellia bacterium | reverse complement strand
TCGTTTTTGGTGCAATGCCTGAAGGGATGGATGGCCCGATCTTGTTACGAGAAGCGGGCTTTCTGTCCGAAGTCAGGTTGACGGCGGCCGTGTCCACGGCGTCGATGGGGCTTTCCGCCTTTGTTTCCTTCGCCCGCAAGTTCGCGGAACTTCTTGCCTTTGATCCAAGGGGCGGTCGGAAGGCCGCCCTTGTCCTTGCCGGCGACATCAACATGGTACGGCTGATCGCGGTCAACAGGAATCGACTTCTTGATGTATCGTTCCACGGCTTTTACGAGAACACGTTCCTCAGGCGCGACAAATCCGATTGCCGCACCTCCTTTGCCCGCGCGGGCAGTTCGGCCAATGCGGTGCACGTAGGATTCTGTCTCCAGCGGCAGTTCCATCTGCACGACAAGATCGACTTCCGGAACATCGATGCCGCGGCTCGCAATGTCGGTTGCGACAAGTACGCGGAGCTTCCCGCTCTTGAATCCGGTAAGTGCCCGGGTGCGTTGCGCCTGAGTCTTGTCTGAATGGATTGCAGCGACTGCGATCTTCTTCTTCAGCAATTTCTTCAGGACGCGGTCGGCTCCATGACGCGTACGCGCAAATACGATTACCTTGTCCCATTCAGGGTTCTCCTCGAGGAGCCAGCAGAGGAGATTGTCCTTGTTGTTCTTCTCGACGCACATCAACTTCTGGTTGATTGCATCAACGGTGGGTGTTTCAGGGGATATCATCACCTGAACCGGATCCTTCACCAGTTCGCCGGCAAGCTTCAGGATCTCGGGAGAAAGAGTCGCGGAGAAGAACATCGACTGCTTCTTGACCGGAAGTTTCGAGAGGACGCGGCGGATGTCCGGGAGAAAGCCCATATCGAGCATGCGGTCCGCCTCGTCAAGAACGAAGTATTCGATCTTGTCGAGATAGACCTCTCCTTGTGTCATTAGGTCGATGAGACGACCGGGCGTTGCAATTACGATTTCCGCCCCGCGGCGGATATCCTTCACCTGGCTGTACTGGTTTACGCCACCGAACACACAGGCATATTTTGTGTGCGTATATTTTGCGTACTTTACATGATTCTCGCAGGTCTGGGCGGCGAGTTCACGGGTGGGACTCAGCACAAGTGCGCGAGGATGTCCCGGCTTGTTGCGGGGAACCTTCGGATCGGCCAGGCGCTCGATGATCGGAAGAAGAAATGCAGCGGTTTTGCCTGTGCCGGTCTGTGCGCAACCGATGAGGTCGCGTCCGTCCAGAAGCGGTGGAATCGCCTTTTCCTGGATTGGAGTGGGGGTGGAATATCCCAACTCCACGATCGCATCGCGAACGCGTTTCCCGAGCCGGTCGAACACCGTTTCTTTAACCTCTGTCATCTGAATTCTCCTGCTTTCCTAAAATGCATGGATTATACCATGTTTGCATGAACGGTTTTTGCGATGATGTAGTCCTTGCCTTCGTTGGAGAAGACGCGATGGAGCAGTCCATCGTCATCTGCAACCACGGAAACGTTCACCTCATCTCCGGTGAAGGCTTCGCCGCGAAACACAATCTCCATCTTCTTCGGGCGCGGAGATTTGCATGGTTCGAGCATCCATTCGATGTAACGGACATTGTTCACATGGCCGTTCAGGTCGATGTGAGATTTTTGCGCACGGGAGGAAAATACGGGGTCTGGGCACTCGTTGGGGAAACGCAGCTTGGAAAACGGATTGGTTCCCAGGACGGGGACAACTGAATCGTCTATGCAAGACAGGACGCTTTGCGGGATGGCAACGGTCTTGCGGGCGGCGAGATCGATTATCATCCACTCGCTTGTGGCTACGCCCAGCACGGTTCCGTCGGAATCCTTGATTTCGAAGTCTCGCCACGCGGCAACCCTTCTTCCGCCACGTGGAAACGTCTCGACAATGACTTCATCTCCCCATTTGGGATATGCTTCCATGTTGACGATGAGGCGCGTGAGAACCCATGAGATGTTTTCGCCGGAATGGTCGAAGTCCGATTTGGAGAATCCGAGTTCTCCTGCGTGGATGCTCGCCGCCTCCTGCAGATAGTTGCAGATGGAGGGCATTGTCGCAAGACCTTCGGCATCGCATTCATATGTGCGAACCTTGAAGCAGTATTTTCCTTTAAGCATGCCCCAATTATATCACATGGGAGGGTGCTGTCAGACGTAAACCAATACGCGTCGGAATGGCAATTTCATCGATTGCGCCATTTGCAGCGGGGCGATATGAATGGTGCGGAGGACGGGATGTCTTGAAATTGGCTTTGCTTTTTCAAACATGCTATAATTTGGGGTTTGAAAGGAATCGAAAACATATGAAAAAGATGATTTTTATTGTGATGCTGCAGTCGGCGCTTGTTGGATGTTCTTTGGGGCCCGCACACAAGGTGAACGATCCGTACGACTACAAGGAGCTGGTGACGCGTGAGGTGAAGCCTGTGAAGGTTTCGCAGAACGCCGTTGGGCGTACCGTCGTGGATTTTGGCAAGGATGCAATCGGCTGGCTAGAACTTGATGGACCGGAGTCCGGCGAATACGAAATTGTCATGGGGGAACTCGTCAACGGAAGCGGAGAGGTCACCAACGCCTATCCCAAGTCTACGATTCGCTGCTATCGCGTCAAAGGGATGAAGACGGCGGGAGTCCATCGCGTTTCGTTGCCGCCGGACCGTCTGAACCTGAAGGGCTACGATCCCAAGGCTCCGGCGATACTGCTCCCGGAACGTTTCGGGATTGTCGCTCCGTTCCGCTATGTCGAGGTCGTGTCCGGACCGAAGATGGAGTTCCGTCAAATCGCGGTCAACTATCCTATAGACATGGACAAGAGTTCTTTTACCTGCGACAACGCCGATCTTGTGCGGGTGTATGACATGTGCAAGTATTCGATCCTTGCCACATCGTTCTGCGGCATATATGTGGATGGCGACCGCGAACGCACTCCGTACGAAGCCGATGCCTACATAAACCAGCTTTGCCACTATGCCATCGATGACGACTGCTCTCTTGCCCGCAAGTCGCACGAATGGCTGATGGATCATCCCACCTGGCCTACGGAATGGCGACAGCACTCCATAATGATGGCTTGGGCGGACTGGATGTGGACCGGTGACACTCGCTCATTGGAGAAATACTACGGAAAGCTCAAGGGGGAGAAACTCATGGATCGCTATGCCCGTGACTCCGACGGACTTCTTGAGACGGGCGGTGAGTTCAGGAAGACAGCCAAGCCCGGTGCCGGTGACATAGTCGACTGGCCGTTCGGCGAGCGTGACGGATTCCAGTTCAAGCCGGTAAATGCGGTCGTGAACGCTTTTTACTACAGAAATCTGCGTGAAATGGCCGATATTGCCCGTGCGCTCGGCAAAGAGGACGACGCAAGGTCGTTCACGGAACGCGCAAGGAAGATTTACTCTGCGTTCCAAAAAGTGTTTTTTGATGGAAAGACAGGTCTCTATGTGGATGGAGATGGCGCGAAGCACAGCTCGCTGCATGCGAACGCGGCGGCTCTTGCGTTCGGACTTGTTCCGGAAAAGCATGTTTCAGGGGTCATTGCGTTTCTTGAGAACAAGGGAATGGCTTGCAGCGTGTATTTTGCACAGTATCTGCTGGATGCGTTCTGTGAATATGGACGCGGTGATCTTGCCGTCAAGCTGATGTCCGCAAAGGGTGATCGCAGCTGGGTTGGGATGATAGACTTCGGCTCGACGATTTCACTTGAGGCATGGAGCGTGAAGGCGAAGCCGAATCTTGATCTCAACCATGCGTGGGGGGCGGTTCCGCTGAATGTCATCGCAAGGTATGTGCTTGGAGTCACTCCTTTGGAGCCGGGATTCAGGAAGATATCAATCCGCCCACAGCTTGGCGGGCTGAAGCATGTTAAAGGGTCTGTCCCCACAGTTGCCGGAACGGTTACAGTGGAGGTTACGCCCGAAAAGCTTGTTTTCACAACTCCTGCCCCGGCAGAAGTGACCTTCGGCGGCCGTGTCCGCTCCTTCACGGCGGGAAAGCATGAAGTTGTCAGGTAGGTGTTTGGGGAACCAAGTTGCCCGCAAGATTTTATCCGCCTACTGCTTCGGATAGAGCTTGAATGTGTCGAATGTGGCGGATATGTCGCCGCTAGCCCTGCCGGCGGACAGTGTTGCCGAGGCTGCGCCTTTGGGAACTGGGACGGTCGCTCTTTTGCTCTTTTTGGCAGTCCAGCGTTCTTCCCATAGGATTTTGCCCGAATCGTCCTTGAACGTAAGCTGAAGCTGGACGGCGGGCGAGCCTTTGGCCAGCTTTACCTCGATGCGCACCTTTTTGTCTGTCGAAAAGAGCATGCAGTTTTCGGTGCGGTCGATTTGCTTGATTGCCACAACCTCTGTTATTCTCTTTTCCACAACCTTTGTTACACTGTTGGTAAGAACCTCGGTAACAGTTTCGACCCGCTCTTCTGGGGCGAGCATCCATGCGGCCGCTCCAGCCACGACCGCCGCCGCACACGAAGCAGCGGCAACGATGCGCTTCTTCAACCGCCTTGGGTTGCGCCCTGTCTGCATGACTGATCTGACGGTGAATGGGAGTCGTCTGAAGGAAACGGTCTTTTCAGTGTCGTCGTACAGCACATATGTCGATTCGCATATGTTGCCGTTCGTGCGTGGATAGCCTACGCTTCCTGGGTTTACGATGTAGCGTTTGCCGTCTTCAAGGGTGAAGTCGGTGGGCGGCAGGGAATACACCTTGCCGCTTGCGCCGGTGAGGAATATCCCTGGAACGTGCGAATGCCCCACGAACATCAGCTGTGCCTTTGTTGTGGCGAAATTTGCGGCGGCCTCCTTTTCATCCGAGACATACTCGAACGTTCTAGGGGATGTGAAATCGCCATGTGCGCACAGGAACGACTTCCCGTTGTATGTATAGGGAAGCGATTTGAGCCACGCAAGGTTCTCCTCTGAAAGGGCTTCCCTGTGGCGGGAGACGGCGTCGGCGGCAAGGTCTATGAAGTCTG
>JAGBFY010000190.1 GCA_017936245.1 Kiritimatiellia bacterium | reverse complement strand
GCTGGGGCGGCGTATGCGTTTCTTCACAAGCTCGGCAAATCCGGAATAGATGGAGCGTTCATAATCTTATTCTTTTCGGTGTTCTCATGCATTGCCTGTGTGCCGTTCCTTGTCTGCGGATTCGTACCGATGTCTTTTTTGCAGGTTGGGGTGCTTCTTGCCGCCGGCGCGTGCGCCGCTCTTGGGCAGTTCGGCATAACATGGGGGTACCGATTTGCCGAGCCGCGTCAGGTTGCCGTGTATGACTACACAGGGATAATTTTTGCGGCGATATTGGGGTTCCTTGCTTTTGGGCAGATTCCCGACGTTCTCAGCCTGATTGGCTTCGCTGTGATTATCGTAATGGGGCTAGCACTTCATTTTCGTCGGGTCTGATAGATTTGAAGAAGCAGGGGTTGCTTGGGTTTGTGCCTTTCCGGAATTCGCTCATGCTCATTCCGAAACGCTTTTTGAAGAGGTTTTTGAGATAGTTGGAATTGTCGAAACCGCATGCTGACGCAATGGCGTCTATCTTCTCCTTTGTTCCGGCAAGTCTGCGCCTTACTTCATCCAGTCGCTTCTCGATGATGGTCTGCATTATGCTTGTGCCCTGCAGTTCGCGGAAACGGAGGTCGGCAAGGCGGCGAGAGCAATTGAGATGCTGGACAACGTCATCAACGCCAATTCCTTCAAGGGCATGACGGTCGATGTAGGCGAGCGCCTTCTGTACGAGCAGTCCTGCGTGTGATTGTTCCGCCGTCGATTCGCGCTGGATTATTCTCGTCACCCCAACAAGAACCGTGCGCGAAGATGTTTCCGCTCCATTCATCATCTGATCGAGAATCTCTGCGGCGAGGTGTCCTTCTTTTCCGAAATCCGGCTGCACGGACGAAAGACGCGGCTGTGCGTTTTCGCAGATGAGCGTATCGTTGTCCACTCCCAATATCGCGATATCCTTTGGGATTCTTATCCGTTTCGCTGAAAGCGTCTTTATGGCGTCGAACGCAATGTCGTCATTTGCGGCGAGTACGGCAACGGGACGTTTCAGCTTGGCGATTGCGGCGGGATCGGAAATCTCTTCACACCAATGTCCGTTGTCGTTGAGGGTTCGTTTGAAGGACTCGAAACGCGCTCTGCTCCAGTCCGTTATAGGCGCAGAATGCAGGAATGCATATGACCGGCTTATGCCCTGTCGGAGAAGAAAATGTGCGGCTTCTGAGCCGATCTCGTCCGCTGAATTTCGGATGAATGCTATGTTTGTCTTGCGCTTAGCAAGTGCGGAGGAATGGATGTCCATTATGATGGTGGGTGTAGTCATGTCCGCTAGCGGAATGACGGCGTCTTCGGTGTCAGGTATCGAAACAATAAAACCGTCCGTGCCGCCGGAGATAGCTCGCTCCACTGTGCCTTGCGTAAGTTCTCCCTGGGTGCGGACAAGCTGTATCTCCCAGGGGATGCTATCCGCATATTCCTCCTTCAGATACCGGAATATGCCGGCAAGCTTTTCCTGTCCGGCGATTCCGGACATCTTTAACGCAATGAAGACCTTCTTCTTTTTCATGCAATATATATTACCAAAAACTTTGCTTGATATGTGATATGATTTTGCCTGTTTGTGTATGTTGTTTCGAGCGTCTAAATGCTATAATTCGCCGCATGAAAACTAAGACTACAAAAGATGTTTCATCCATGATAGGATGTTTTCGGTATTGTGTTGCGCTTGCAGTTGCCTGCTTTGCGGGGAGCGCAGCTTTCGCGGAATTCAAGGTTAACCGCTCGGTAATGTCTGATGCGTACTGGAAGATATGGAACGATCAGGCGCAGGCGAAGATCGACACCGATATCGAAAAGTATCGCAAGGCTGACGCATCGTTCGAGATTGCCGCACCCGATGGTGCTGAAGTGACTGTTGAACAGAAGACGCATTCATTCTTCTTCGGTGCGCACATCTTCAATTTCAACCAGCTTGGCAAGAAGGAGTGGAACGACCGCTATAAGGATCTGTACGGCACGCTTTTCAATTCAGCTACTGTTGCATTCTACTGGCGTACGCTTGAAATGTACCCGTATGCGCCGCGCTTCGAGGAACGCTATGAGGATACCGAGAACTTCTGGAACAACTGTGCACATCCAAAAGACCAGCCGCACTGGCGGCGTCCTGCGCCGGATCCAGTGATCAGCTTCCTGCGTACGCGTGGGGTGCGCATTCATGGGCACCCCCTTGTGTGGGGTAACAACGCCTGGCACACGCCCACTTGGCTGTGGGACGATTTCTGTCCAGAATCCGAGAAGGTCGCGCTTCAGCGTGCGGCAGGTGTGGCGATTCCGTCGCGCGACGTGACGCAGCCGATCTGCACCAAGGACATGAAGAACGACCCCAAAGAACGGCGTTGGGCTGGAGCGTGGAAGAAGATCTATGAAAGGCTTTCGGAAGACGAGATCGCCGCCCTCGTTCCTACATACATAAAGGCTCTCGATTCGTTCTATGAACGCCGCATCCGCGAAATCGGCGAACGCTACGGAAGTCGTGTCGATTCGTGGGATGTCGTGAACGAGAGTGCGACCGACTTCGATCATTTCGGTCGCAAAGCGGTGCGCGGAAAGGCTTTTGACAAGAGCCATTACGGACCAATGCCGGCGGACTACGCATACAAGGCCTTTATGTGGAGTCAGAAGTATCTTCCGAAATCCGCATGGCTCAACATCAACGAATACAATATGGGGCCGTTTTTTGAACAGGCCAAGGATCTTATCGCAAATGGTGCACGGATCGACGTGGTTGGCTCGCAGATGCACCTGTTCAACCCTGCCGAAAGTGCCAACATTTCGAGAGGCGAGTTTTCTGCGAGCACTCACAGGAAGACGCATCCCGAGGGCATCAGAAAGGTGTTTGAAACTCTGTCACAGGCGAATCGTCCGATCCACCTTTCTGAGATCACGATTACCGCTCCAGACAATTCAAGCCGAGGACAGATGGTTCAGGCCATCATAACTCGCAACCTCTACCGTGCATGGTTCGCCGTAGAGAAGATGAACGGAATTACCTGGTGGAATGTGGTCGATGACTGTGCAACTGTCGGTGAACCGTCAATTAGCGGAATTTTCACACGTGACATGCGCCCGAAAACAGCATACCATGCGCTGAACGATCTTATCCACCGCGAATGGAAAACGAAGACCACGATCAAGGCAAAGGACGGCAAGGTGTCGTTCCGTGGCTTCCGCGGCCGCTACCATCTCACATGGAAGAATGCCGATGGCTCTCGCGGCTATAAATCCGTCGATGTAAAATAACCCGAAACCATAAAAAACTCTGCTACTTTGCGTCTCTGCGTTAAAACAAAAAGAATTCGATCCCAATCTACACGATCTACACGTTCTACACGGCTAAAAAAAGGATTCGTCCTCAACCTGAAACCCGAAACCCCTTGCTCCTATGAACATCAATAAAATCAATCCCGCGACGCTCAAAATCACCGACATGCGCTTTGCCGACATTGACGGCGCACCGAAGCGTTGCACACTCCTCAAGCTTTACACGAACCAGGGGCTTGTCGGCTATGGCGAAGTACGCGATGCCTCTAGCCGCACGTATGCCGCAATGCTCAAGAGCCGCATTCTCGGCGAGAACCCTTGCAATGTCGAAAAGATTTTCCGCCGTATCAAGCAGTTCGGCGGCGATTCTCGTCAGGCGGGCGGCGTCTGCGCTGTCGAGCTCGCGTGCTGGGATATCTGCGGCAAGGCGTGGGGCGTACCCGTCTGGCAGCTTCTCGGCGGCAAATGGCGCGATGAGATACGCTGCTACTGCGATACGGATTCCGAGGGCGGCGGACGCGACATGGGCAAGGCGCTCAAGGAGCGCATGGCGATGGGATTTACGTTCCTCAAGATGGATCTCGGCATTGAGCTCTTGATGGGAGTGAAGGATGCGCTCATTGCGCCTCTGGGCTATCTCGACTATATGAAGAAGATGAAGCATGTGGTGAAGACTCCGCACGGCTCCATCGATCCGCGTGCGATGCGCGGCGAGGCGTACGATCTCTTCAACACCGCTCATGGCTTCACCGGAATTCACATTACAGAGAAGGGTCTCGATATTCTTGAAAAGTACATGGCCGACGTGCGCGAGGAGATCGGCTGGGAGATTCCGATCGCGATCGACCATTTGGGGCACATCCCCTACGAGGACGCCGTCCAGCTTCTGCGCCGTTTGGAGAAATACCATCTTTCGTGGGCGGAGGATGTTCTGCCGTGGCAGGATACCGGCGCATGGAAGCGTCTTCATGCCGCGACGACAACGCCGCTCGGCACGGGCGAGGATATCTACCTCAAAGAGAACTTCAAGCCGCTTCTCGAATCCGGCGCACTTGCGGTCGTTCATCCCGATCTCCTTACAGCGGGCGGCATTCTCGAGACGAAGAAGGTTGGCGACATGGCCGAGGACTATGGCGTTCAGATGAACATCCATATGGCCGAATCCCCGATTGCGTGCCTGGCGGCGGTGCATGTGGCGGCGGCAACGCGCAACTTTATGTCGCTGGAACTCCACTCGGTCGATGTGCCGTGGTGGGGCGACCTCGTGAAGCCCGCGCTCCGCTATGACGGTGGATTCATCCAGGTGCCGAACAAACCGGGCTTGGGAATCGACGAACTCAACGAAAAGCTCATCAAGAAGCAAGCCTGCAAGGACTTCCCCGCCCCCTGGACTCCCACCAAGGAATGGGATAAGGAATGGGCTAACGACAGGAGGTGGAGTTAGTAGTTAGCAGTTAGTGGTTAGTAAAGGGTTAAGAGAAAAGAGATGATCCGAAATCCGAAATTTGGAAAAAAAAACTCTGCGACTCTGCGTCTCTGCGACTCTGCGTTAATCAAAAAACGATTCGACCTCAATCTACACCTCTACACCTCTACACTTCTACACGGCTAAAAATGATTCGACCTCAATCTACACCTCTACACTTCTACATGGCTAAAAATGATTCGACCCCAATCTACACCTCTACACTTCTACACGGCTAAAAATGATTCGACCCCAATCTACACCTCTACACTTCTACACGGCTAAAAATGATTCGACCCCAATCTACATCATCTACACTTCTACACGGCTAAAAAAGGATTCACCCCAAATCTACACCTCTACACGGCTAAAAATGATTCGTCCTCAACCCGAAACCAGCAACCCGAAACTGTAAAACATGTTTAAAGAAAAATTTGATTTGACTGGAAAAGTCGCGCTTGTCACCGGTTCCACGCGTGGGATCGGCAAGGCGATAGGTGACGCTTTTGAAGAATATGGCGCGAATGTGATTCGCCATAACACAAAGGTGTGCGATCTTGCAGATCCTGCTGCTATCGATACATGGTTCGACCAGCTTGAAGCGGAGGGCATGATGCCGGATATCCTTGTCGCCAACGCTTCGATTCAGGCGAAGATTCCTTGGACGGAATTTCCGCTCGACGAGGCGCAGAAGGAAATGCAGGTCAATTTCTTTGCGACGCTCAGGATGTTCCAGCGCGTCTATCCGAAGATGAAGGCGCAGAAGTGGGGACGGCTCATCGTGGTCGGTTCCGTCAACGAACGCCGTCCGCATCCCGAAATGTGCGTCTACGCCGCTACGAAGTCCGCGCAGGAGAATCTTGTGCGCAACATTGCGCGCCAGGTTGCCGCCGAAGGAATTACCGTGAACAACCTCTGTCCGGGCGTGTTCTTCACCGACCGCAACAAGGAATGTCTTGCCGATCCGGAATACGGCCCGAAAGTGGCGGCGGCGATTCCGGCGCACGATTACGCGATGCCAGAGGACGCCGCTGGCTCGGCGCTTCTTCTCGCGTCCGACGCCGGCCGCTACATCACCGGCTCCACTATCATGGTCGATGGAGGACTCTGCCTTCCGGGCTGATTATTGGAGAGCTTTGCGCATGAAATCAAATTGTCGAGAGCTTCGCGCTTTTACGAAGGCATGTGTGACGTGTGCGACGCG
>JAGBFY010000189.1 GCA_017936245.1 Kiritimatiellia bacterium | reverse complement strand
CGAATGTTCGGTCATGCCCGGAAGGGTGTTGAGCTCAAGGATGAACGGGTTGTTGTCCTTGTCGATTCGGAAATCGATGCGCACCATTCCGCGGCAGTCGAATGCGCGGTACGAATCAACCGCGAGCTGCTGGACCTTGGCAAGGAACGGATCGGAAGGGAAGGGATAGGTCGTTTCGTCAGATACGTACTTCTCCTCGTAGCCGTACCAGCCGTTCTTCGCGCAAATCTCGACCACGGGGAAGGGAACGCCCTCAAGGACTCCGACAGTCATTTCGCGTCCGTCGATGAAGTCCTCCACTATTACTTCGTTCCTTCCAGGCTGCGTCGCAAGCGCGTCATCGAGAGCCTTCTTCCATTCCTCGGGCTTCGACACTTTCGATATGCCTACGGAAGAGCCGTCCGACGGTGGCTTCACAACCACAGGAAGCGGCATCGGCGATTCTGGGGTGTCGGGCGAGGCGAGGGTCCATTTCGCGGTCGGAAGTCCGTTGAACTCAAGCACCATCTTGGAGCGTATCTTATCTATCGCAATCCGTGACGATTTGGCTCCCGGTCCCGTGTAGGGGATCTTCCGCGCATCGAGCATCGCCTGAACGCCGCCGTTCTCGCCCCAGCCTCCATGAAGGGCGAGGAAGCATGCGTCGCATTCGGGCAGGGATTCGAGCGAATCCTTGTCCAAAACAACCGGAATCACCTCATATTTGCCAAGTGAAGCCAAAGCTTCCGCTACATTCTTTCCGCTTACGAGCGACACCTCCCGCTCGTTGGATGTGCCACCCATCAGCACACATATTTTCTTGAAATCACTCATGCGGTGTATTATATCAGAAAACACCATCTGTAGCGTTGCCGAACTTGGTCGCTTTAAAATAAATTCGGTGTGTGGGGCGGCGTTATTCCGATTACGGCGCTGACGGATTTGGAGGGAGTCATCAATAGTGAGCCGGTGAGCGACACTCCGATTCTTCTCGGAGTGTCAAGCAGGTCGAGCAATGCACGTTGAGCGTCCAGCGGGAAATCGCCGTATCCTGGTGAATACCGTGGCGTCAGGCTTTCACCTTCCGCAAGCTCCTTGCGTATTTCGTTTTCGGCAGAGTCCATCAGATTCTCGATCATTGCAGCGCCTATGGCCTGGAGTATCAGGGAGTCGGATGCCGATGTCGCTGACACTTTCCTCTGCAGGGCGTCAAAACCGGTTCCGATTGTCCCGCAGATGAGGTACACGTCACGGCAGCCTTCAAGATGCGCGGCAAGGGAATTGGATACGGCAAATTGCAGGTGTTTAGAGCCGATCAAGCCTTTGAGAATCGGAAATCTTCTCCAGATGCATTCGGGACGGATTGTGGAAACCGTAAGTTCAATCAGTGCGTGGATGCGTTTCGCGAGAATCCCATCCGGAGTGGAGGCTCCCATCCTCATGTACCGGGCGATCTCCTCCATCGACGGCTTCAACGGAAGCGTATGGATGTCGCCGTTCATCCTATGATTCCGCGAAGATTGGACATTATGCGCTCTGCGACTTCAGGTTTGTTCATGGTGTATATGTGCACGGCGTTTGAACCGTTGGCGAAAAGATCTACGATCTGCTCTGTCGCATATGCCACGCCTGCATCAAGCATCGCCTGCTGGGAATCGCCGAACCTGTCCACGATCGCCTTGAAACGGCTTGGAAGATACGTGCCGGAAAGTTTGCAGATGCGGTCGATCTGCCGGCCGTTTGTGACGGGCATTATGCCTGCGATCACCGGTACCGTTATCCCCCGGCTGCGGAGCTTAGCGAGATACCTGTAGAATATGTTGTTGTCGAAGAACATCTGTGTCGTGATGAAATCCAGCCCGGCTTCCACCTTCTCGCACAGATGGGAGATGTCGTCCTCCATGTGTGCGCAGTCGGGATGGCATTCGGGATAGCATGCGCCGCCGAGGCAGAACGGTGAAGGACGTAGCTCCCGCACAAGATCGACTGCGTGGTTGAAGTGACCGGGCGGCGGTTCGGATGCGTCCTTGGGCAGGTCGCCTCGCAGACAGAGGATGTTCTCCACGCCAGCCGTGCGAAGGGTCTTGAGCTCCTCTGCAATGCGGTCGCGGGATGAGGAAAGGCATGTCAGGTGTGCGAGAGCAGGGACGCCGCATTTCTGCACGAAAGAAGCTATTTCCACCGTGTTCGCCTGTGCATTCCCGGAAGCGCCGTACGTGACGGACATGAAAGACGGCTTCTGCAGAGCCAAACGTGCAACGGCATCGCGCACCGGTTCGAACGGGGCGTCCTTCTTCGGTGGGAAAACCTCAAACGAAACAGATGGTTTCCCCGTTGCCAGAATATCCTTGATTTTCACTTTGCGCTCTCTTTCTGGGTAATGTTTTTAATCTCCGCTATTATAGCATGAAGAACCCATTTGGAGCGTATGGATGGAGTGCTTGCTATGTCTTGTCACCGCCGTGGCAGATACGGCGCTTGTGTGCATAGGTCCCTGAATCCGTGAAGGTGTATGCTAGGGAGGTGAAAGGATAGTCGAAATTTGCTTCTCCAAACTCCACAACGGGACGCAAGGCATCAAGGGGACGGTCGATGTGCCATACAGAGACCTGTTCGGCCCACTTAAAGGTCAAAAAAAAATCGCCGATCGGCCATGTTCCGGGCTTTTGTGGGCATGCCGCCACGCCCCGGCTGCCGGTCGGGCGGAAGTGGATTGGCTTTCAATGGAAGGATGGCGTCCGGGACATGGTAGAGCTGGATGACAGTGTCGGCATCTTCAGGCAGGTTTGTCCACCATGTCGCCGTGGAGTAGCGCGCAAACAGTTCGTCATCGCGCTTCATGCGCTTCACCTCCCAGACGCAGAACAGCGGCCTGTCTGCGGTTGACTTGGTACGGAGATGCGACACGACACCGCGGACGAAATTTGGGTACAAAAAAGCGCGCCGTTTCCGACGCGCCTGAGGCTTGGTTTGGTGGTTGTTGTTTCAGGGATTTCTCCTTGGTTTTATTTTGTGGAATCCTCATTCCACATCTGCTTGAAGCGTTGCGAGAAAAGCGAAAAGAAGATCTGACCCAGACTGGGATGGGCGGCACTTTTCATTTCGTGGATCTGCATTTACGGTTGTGGATTGTAGATTTGATTTCGGCGATGCAGAAATGCACAGTGAAAATTGTTTGAAAAAGTGTTCGCTAACAGTGTCTATTTGAGTTTTGTTTTTGATACAATCAGCGGCGTACGACAGAAAGTGCGCCGTTGAAATGGATAACTCTAAATACAAACAGCTTGTTGAAACGCTTAAGGGCAACATCTTAAGCGGCAAGTACGGAAACTCTAATCCGTTCCCCAGTGTCCGTTCGCTGATCCGGCGGCATGGACTTTCCAACACAACGGTTTTGCGTGCGCTTGATGAGCTGGTGAAACAAGGTCTGATTTTCCGGAAGCAAGGTGCAGGTACTTTTGTGGCAGGCAGAGCCACTGCCCGCAAGATCGGGCTGATCGTTCCGGGAATAGCCGTCACGGATTTCTTCAAACCGATCATGAGCGAGATAAACCGTCTGGCGCATGAGGCCGATTACGAGCTTCATTTCGGCGAAGTGTGGAGTGGTGTCCGCGAAGAGAGAACAGCTCAGGCGATGGAGCTCGCGGAGAGGTTTGTCGCAGAAAATTTTGCAGGTGTCATCTATGAGCCTCTGACGGGACCTGCCGGAGACGCGGTCAACCCTGTCATCCTCGAAATGTTCGAGCGAAATAAAATCCCCGTTGTTCTTCTTGACTGCGACATCGTGCCGTTCCCCGAGCGCAGCAGATGGGATGTGGTCGGCGTCAATGATATCGAGGCAGGGGCGCGTATTGCGAAACATCTTATTTCTGCCGGCGCCAGATGCATCCATTTCCTTGTCGGTAAAATCGGCCCCATTACGTACCGTAACCGTCTCGCCGGTGCGGAACTGGCGTTGAAGCATGCAGGTGTAAAAATGACGAACAGCGGAAATGTGCTGCATGCCGAGCCGGACGATCTAAAGGCTTTGAAGCGATATTTGAAGCGGCAGAAGTCGCAGCCTGATGCATTCATCTGCAGCAACGATGCAATCGCCGCAATTTTCAAGAAAACGCTTGAGGCGGCAGGGCTGAACGTGCCGAAGGATGTGATGCTCACAGGATTTGCCGATCTTCCTGTCGCCTCGCTGATGACGCCGACACTTACAACAGTGCATCAGAATCGGGAATTGCTCGCCCAAACGGCGTTCAGGCGGCTTATGGACCGCATCAGGGAACCGGATCTTCCTCCGTGCGACATTTTCATTCCATCCAATATAGTTGTCCGTGAATCAAGTTCCAGGACAAGAACAACAACCAAAACAAAAGGAGCAAAACGTGGTAATTAAGGGAAAGACATACGCACAATTGATGGCGTTGCTGTGCTTGACATCCATTGCATGCAGCCTCAATGCTCAGCATGTCGTCCATGCGACGCGCAATGACAAGTACGTGGCTCCGAAATCCAAGGTTGTCCAGGATAAATTGGAGTGGTTCCGAGACCAGAAGCTGTGTCTCATGATGCACTTCGGACTATATTCGATCCTGGGAATAACGGAATCGTGGCCGTTGGTTACGGCAGATTCGTTCTGGGCCAGGGCCGATGTGGAATGGACAAAGGACGACGCCGATTTCAAGAAACAGTATTACGCTTTGAACCGATGCTTCAATCCTATCAGATTCGATGCCAAGGGAATTGCCGGATTGGCCAAGCGCTGCGGATTCCGTTATGTGACCTTCACGACCAAGCATCACGACGGCTTCTGTCTTTACGATTCGAAGTTCACGGACTACAAGACGACGGCACCGGATTGTCCGTATTCGACAAATCCAAATGCCGATATGGTGAAGAGCCTTTTTGAGGCATGCCGTGCGCAGGGCCTGGGCGTCGGCGCGTATTTCTCAAAACCGGATTTCCACCACACGGATTTCTGGGAGAACTTCGGGATCGGTACGGCAACGTCCCGTTATCCCACTTACGACATCCGCAAACAGCCGGAGAAGTGGGCGAGATTTTGCGAATTCACCAAAAACCAGATACTTGAGCTCGTGTCGGGCTATGGCCCTATCGATATCATGTGGCTTGATGGCGGATGGCTTAAAAAGGAAAAGGGACACGACATGGGAATCGGTGAGATGATTGATGCGGCAAGGGCAGTTCAGCCTGATCTCATATCGGTTAATCGCGGGTCGAAGGATGAATATATGAACATCGGAACCCCTGAACAGTCGGTTCCGGGCGAACCGTTGGATTATCCGTGGGAAAGCTGCATTACGATCGGCGGTGGTTGGGGATACCATTTTGATGAAACATACAAGAGCTCTCGCGAGCTGGTGCATCTGCTTGTTGATGTTGTCGCAAAGGGCGGAAATCTGGCGCTTAACGTCGGACCAATGCCCGACGGCCGACTGCCGCGTCCTGCTGTCGAAAGGATGGAGGCCCTCGGCGCATGGCTGTCGAAAAACGGCAAGGCTATATATTCCACCCGTACCGTCACCCCGTGCTCATACAAGCAGTGGAGGTTTACAAGGGAACGTTCCGGCAGGGAATATGCCATACGCCTTTGGAGGGAACACGAGCAGGGTTTCCTGTGCACGGCGATCCCGTATATTGAAGGACGTAATCGTGTTGTAAAACGCATTGTACATATGGCATCAGGTGCGGATATGGAGATAAAGACCATATATGACAGACCGGGTTCCCCAGAGGCAATTGCAAAGGGGGTGTTGATCACGTTCCCTGCAGGTTTCAGGCAGGATGAATATGCCGATGCCTTTGCAATAGAATACGAGTGAAGTCAATGTAGCGCATCGAAATGATCTAAATGAAAGAAGCGAGTACATGAGAAAATCCATAAGGGGAATTGCGCTCTCCGCAGCTGTGGTCGCAACGGCGATGCAGGCTTCGGCGGAGTGGGTGTTCATGACTGACGCACAGCCGACGGGCGTATGCTCCGGCCGCATAACGAAGAGCGGCAAGCTCGAGGCCGAGGTCCATTCCAGTGCGGCTGAGGGCCGCTGGGAGAATGTCCTGCCGGTCGGCGGAAAGAGCGTGCTTGTGAAGGCGCGCGCAGAGGTCACACTCGACAACCCCCATTCGGACACTCTCGACAATGGTATCGTCATGCAGGTGTCGATGGGCGGCGAAACGTACACCATCGCCTATTCTGACTACATCGAGGGAGTGGTGACGATCCGTTCGTTCGAGGATGAACTGCCCGTGCCGCCTGGATGCACCGAGGCGAAGGTCTCGTTCGTCTGCGGACGCCGCCAGCTTACGGCCCGCATATTCGAGATTGAATGCCGTCAGAATTCCACGCCGGCAAAACGCCGCCCGCCGCAGACATTCATCAAGGACAAGGCGCCCGACCGTCCCTGGCCTGAGCCGGAAATCGCCCAACAGCCGACAGAGCCGTCCAAGACGCCAGGGAACAGGTCTCGGGACATCTATGAGACGCTCAAGGGCGCCGAGTTCATCGGCACCGTTCCGACCCGTCACAGCCGTGACATCGCCGAATCTCCGGTGTCGATCGGATTCGAGGTGCTTGACCGCTGCTCGTTCGATCCCCGATGGGCATTCAAGTTTGCGGGAATGTCCGGCGCGAAGCATGCGCGCGCCGTGTCCGGCTGGAACAGGTGCGAGCGCGTGAAGGGACGCTACGACTTCGACTGGCTGGACGAAGTCGTGGATGGATTGGCGGCGGAGGGCGTCGAGGCCTGGCTGTGCTGTTCTTACGGCAATGCGCTCTACACGCCATGCGACAAGTTCGCCAGGCAGATTGAGGACTGCAAGGCACGCGGCGTAATGGTGCCGGGTTGGGCCCGCGCGTACGTGGGCGAGGCGCCGTATCTGCACGGACCCGAGGCCGAGCGCGCATGGCTTGCGTATGTGCGCACCATGGCGAGGCATTTCAAGGGACGTGTGAAGGTCTGGGAGATATGGAACGAACCCGAGGCCTTCTGGCGCAAGAACAACATCCGTCAGCACTGGGAAGAGGGTGCGAAGTCCTTCGCCCGCTTTGTGCGCGATACCTCCGCCGTGATCAAGGGGGAGATCCCCGACGCAAGGGTTGCGATTGACTTTGCAAATCTCTCTACGGCATGGGTGCCGACCCTGGCGCACGAAGGTGTTGCCGACTCGCTCGACATCTTCATGTTCCACGGATACGAGCCTTTCCCAGAAGCTGGCTTCCGTGCGGCTGTCGAACAGATACGCGCGTTTTTCGTGCGCAAGG
>JAGBFY010000188.1 GCA_017936245.1 Kiritimatiellia bacterium | reverse complement strand
GGATTGTCATGCAGATCGAAAGAAGAGGATTTCTTAAAGGTATGGCGGCTGCGGCTGCCGGTGCTGCAATGCCGTCATTTGCTCCAGATGCCACTGTATCGGTCAAGGCGCAGAAGTTGCGCACGGGCATGAAAAATACTGAAGATGTTGCGATGGTCTCGTTTCCCGTCGCTCAAAGGACGCGTTCTCTATCAAACCTAACGAGGAATGCACGATGAAAAAATACATAGCAATAGTGTTCGTCGCCGGTTTGTCCGGTATGGGTATAGCCGCTGATGTTTCCGTGGAATGGGACATGGAAACCAAGCAGACTTCGTTGGGAGATGGTGTTGTAGCTCTGACATATGATGGTTCTGGCGCAATCGTTTCGCTGATTGCCTCTCCATCCGATAACGGAACGGTTTACGTCACCGGGGAAAAGATGGAGTTTGCCGACGATGCGAAAATCTCGCTTGCGACGCATGGGAAACTTGTCATCTCCAATGATGTCGTATCGGCGGGAGTGTTGAAAATCGGTGAAAACGATCCCGATGCCGAAATATCCTATTCGGGTACAATAGTTTCCAAGTCGGAATATGTACCGCTGTTTAAGAATAAACGTCTTGCCGATTACGACGTAAAATCTACCTATTTT
The DNA here is from genome assembly GCA_017936245.1 of Kiritimatiellia bacterium. Lineage (GTDB taxonomy): Bacteria > Verrucomicrobiota > Kiritimatiellia > RFP12 > UBA1067 > UBA1731. The sequence continues at coordinate 1,975 of JAGBFY010000188.1, read as the reverse complement.
AAATATCCGAATGGATGTGCCGGATTCTCCAATCTATTGGGTCCGGTGGGGTACGGAACTCCCGAATGTGTGGAGAGAAGTGTGAATGATGACGGCACCGACAAGTTGCGGGTGCTGCTGCAGCAGTTCAATGACGACTTTCTCTGCTCGGTTGAACTTTTTCTCGTTCAGCAAGGCGACGATATTGCCGGTAAGATCAATACCAGCCGTTATTCCTATGGCGATCTTAATCTCTTAGGCGTGGATTTGCAGAAATACTACAATGAAAAGGTCGCTTATTCCAACGGAGTCAATATTGCTGTTTGGCGGAGCATTGCAACCGAAACTGACAAAGGCTTTGGAATCAACCAATTGACCATGAAGCGCCGTGATAGGTTGCGCATCGTATCGTTTGCCGGCAATGTTCCTGATGCGGAAATGGAAATCTCCAATGGAATTGACGTAGAGTATGTTGATTCGGGGTATGGCAATTTCGCTGGCGCAAAAGGTCAGGGCAAAATAGCATTTGTCTCTACAGGCACTACGGCGAATTATACGGAACAGTATGAAGGTGTGGTTAAAAAGTCGAATTCTGTGGTTGCGCATAACCGCGAGTTGAGCGATTTGAGGTCGGTTGAGGGATGGTTTCGAAATGTAAATAATAAACATGACCCTATATTCATGCAGGCGCATCATTTGAGATTGATGCCTGGCGGTAAATCGGCAACATGCCAATTTCAGCGTTTGGTGGGCGAGAATATCTTCTGTTCAGTTGTCTCGTTTGAACAGTCCGGTTGCGATATTGTTGCCAAGGTGTCAAATGGATATAATCATAAGACATCTGTTGATGGGGTCGCATTTGAATTGGGTGTTGATTTTCTTGATGGCAGTCTTCCGGCCCGAGGCTACAGCACTGTGGTTGAGAAAATCGAAGATTGGGGATTGTTCTTAAAGGATTTGACATTGTCTTTCAGTTCCCCGAAGACGGCGACTGTCGTTGTTGCCAAGCCGAATGAAATGAAAAATGAATCGTCCATAAGTATTCGCGGCACTGCTGAAGTCCCGCAACGCTTGCGGATAGCCGATCTTGGTGGGTTGCCAACGAATGGTGTGGTTACTGTTGAACCCTATGGGATTCTTGATATTGCGCTTGCTGATTTGCCGGAGATTCATGGTAGCGGAGTCAGTGGCGGCACGACGGAAATCGTTGTTCAAACAAATGGACTCTTGCGCTTGTCTCGAGAACGGGCTTTTTCGTGCGGTCGACAGATAATCAGGTTGCAAGGTGGAATGTGGGAGGTAGGGCATGGTCTTGCCGATAAGGATCATGCAGACTATCATCTATATGCCAATGATTTGACGTTCGCTGACGGTGCGAAAATGTTTGGAGTGCCTGCCCGTATCGGATTCCGGACTGCATTTCCTGCATGGCGCGTCCTTGGAAGCAGACCATCGGTTTGCGATTCCGGCCTGATAATCTTGAAGAATAAGCTTGATGAGAAAAATGATACCGTATTCCAGATGTATGTTGAAGATGTTACGCAAGACGGAGAAGTCGATTTCACCATGAATGGGCCGATGAATTTGTTTGCAGACAGTGATGATTATGATGAAGTGGCAGTACGTAAGGTTGGCGATGGTACTGTTTTGCAGAACGGAGTGAGCGAGCTTAAATATGAAACGTTTATCCTTCGCGGCGCGTGGATTTTTGGCAAAAGTGGAGTTTCGCTCGGAGAACAGGAGTTTCATCTTGCTGGAGACACGATGATAGGATTGGAGAATGGCGTTTCCAACGGTTTGGGGAAAGTGGTAGTGAAAGCTCCGGCGACATTGCAGATGGGCGAAGATTCGCTGCTCACGCTGAATGAGCTTGAACTTGCCGCCGGAGCCACGTTGGAGATTAAGGGCGATTTTTCCAAGCAATCTCTCTATGTTGCGTCGCCGGTTCCAGCGACGACCCTCCGGCGCATTTCCTGTCCGGAAGGAAGGGTAATGC
>JAGBFY010000187.1 GCA_017936245.1 Kiritimatiellia bacterium | reverse complement strand
TGCCGCACACTATGGCGACACAGGATTACACTGCACCGGGATTGCAGTCGCTTTGGAAATGCTTGACAAGCGAATACACTTTCCGTTCGCTTATATTGAATCGGGAGGCAAGATGAGCCACGGTATAAGTGACCTTGCAGCCGTCGGCGACCATTTTGTTGAAGTCAACGAAAAGGTCGATATAGTCGGCATCCTCAAGACGGATGCCGGATTTTCTCAGCCTGTCAAGCAATTCCCGGTTGAATTTCAGTATTTCAAATATGGTCATGTTCCGAAAATTTTGTAATTTTGCAGTGTCTCACTTATTCACATAACACGGATTCCCCGGCCGGGAAAGGCATAATGCCCCCGGCGGCCGGAGAATCCGTGTTATTGTTAAAGAGTAAGTGAGACGACTATTTAACAGGCCGGGGGCATTTTTTATGCCCTCCCCCGAAGGGCAGTGGGATCAGTTCACGGTGTAGAGTGCCAGGTCAATCGAATCCTTCGCCTTCCAACCCTGCGCCAATGTATCCTGAATGAATTTCATCGCGCCGGTATAGAACGACGATAATGCAGTCAGTTCCTTGAATGTCACATATTCCGGACTGTCATCCTCGCCGAGCTTGAATGTCACCGGCAGCGAGGCACCGGCAGTCTGGACCGCAAGGTCGTAAGCGGCCTTGTAGTTGAACTGGTTCTCGGTGGACAGCCAAACAGTCTTGCCGTTGTAACGGAAGCCGGACAGAATCCGCTCGTCGGTCCGGGCATTGATCCAGCCGCTGATGAACGACTTGATTTCCTCCCCGGAAGGTTTATGGTTGAATTCCTCTTCCATGTAGGAAGCGGCGCCGGAATCATCGGCGGTCACATCCCAGCGGACGCGCCATTTGTTGCGTACAGGATTGGTGCACTCCAGGAGTGCCACATCGGGATTGCCTTGGACTCTTTTCATGATCTTTAAGTGAAGACGTATTTTGTTTTACCCTTGCCGAAGGTCTCAGCCTTGATGGTGGTCTCAAAGGGGAAGCCATCCGGCATTTCACTCACTTGCTGGAGGATGTTTTTCATCTCCTCCGAATTGGTGAAGAACTTCTTCTGCTCTCCGTTCTGCTCGATGGCGACCACGCAGCGGTCTTCACCTTGCGAGGTCTTGACACCCATCTCGAAGTCGCGGACTACGATGGGAAGGTTCACCAGTTCCCGGATGCTTACCACCGCACCGGGGAATCGCTTCTTGCCGTCATCAGGCTTGTAAGCGACGTTTAGGTCTTTGAATGATTTCATTTCTGTGCCTGTTAATTTGTTAAAGAGGTTATTACACTGTGCGTGCTTCGCCATCCCGTAGAACGAGGCGACGAGGACGCTTCTTCGTTTCCGGCTCTTGACTTCGCCCATTTTCCGGGCGAACTTCTTTTTGATGCGCTTACGCAGCAGCGCGTGGTCGGGGTAGATGACGTAGCCCAGGAAGTCAATGCCATCAGAAACCGGGAACACCCTCTCGTTGTCTTTAATTTTCAGACCGATGCTTTCAACCAGATCATGCACAATACCACGAATCCTCCACAGTTCTTCCTTGGTGCCGGCAAGAACGGCACCGTCATCGCAATAGCGATAAAAGAACGACACTCCCAGACGGTCTTTAAGAATGTGATCGAGATGAACCGACAGGAGCAGATTGCATAACCCCTGGGAACTCCTCAAGCCAATACTCACCCCGGACGGCATCATACGGATGAACCGTTCAAGGATTACGATCAGCTTCTCATCCTTAAAGATGTGTCGGACGCAGTCGATAATCGACTGTTGGTTCACGCTCTCATAGAACTTGGAGATGTCGAACTTGTAGCAGAAACGGGTCTCATCCGGATGTTCGTGAAGGTCACGCTCGATATACGACTTTAGGTCATGCATGCCGCGCCCCTTGATACTTGCAGAGGTCGTTCTGATGAAGCGTCGTTTCAGATGTTCATCCACCACCGACATTACGGCATGAACCGCAATACGGTCTTTCATGGTCAGCACCTGAATGCGCCGTTCCTTGCCGCTTTCAATAATTGTGCGCTCTCGATAGCCCCCGGCAATTTCATAGTTGCCGGAGGCAATTTTCTGTGAAAGTTCGGCGATAACCTCCTCCCTGTGCGCGAGAAGGTAACGGCCCTGACGGCTGCGTTTACGGGCAGTACCGCGCAGAACCTGGTCGAAAGATTGTGCCATATTTGGATAGGCTACAATTTCCTCGATGATATGTCCTTCTCTACGCATGGAGTGTTTCTGGAGGTTGTCAATAAAGTTTGTTTCAGGCTCCTTGAGCCTTCCGGTCACCGGGTCCGGGTTCTTCGAGCTTACGCCTACCAAACCCTACCCGAACACTTGATGTTCCGGCTTTCCGCAAAATGCGCTGTTGCCGAGGCTTGCCCCTCTCGGCACCTCGGAGGGAACACGTTCCCGGTGATGTACGCCGATGGTTGGTTGTCCAGACGCGACCCGACATTCGTGTTCGCATTCGATGCATCGTTATTCGCATTCGCGTACGACACGCCGCCATTCGCATTCGCGTTGTTGTTGCCGCGATAGACCACACGGCCTATTGAGGGACACCGCCTTACAGACTGCAAATTTACACATAATTCGCCGTTCCAACAGGAATTAAGTTAAAATATAAGCCAAAGCAGTGCGGATACGGAACCTCCGGCCACAGTCATGAGCCAGTCAATCCAGTCCCAGGGACAGTCATGCAACTTGTCTTTGAGTTCAAGACAGGAGGCTGCCACGGCGGAAACGTAGAGTGCCGGAAGCGGACTGAAGGCAAAGAACCCCACGAGGAAACCGCCGATAAGATGCTTATAGCGGTTCGATTTTTTGAGAAATGGAAAAATCTTCTTCATAAACTTTTGTATTTCAGGAATTGTTTGTAATTTTGCGATGAGGTTTTTTGCGGCTTCTCACATGTCGGCTCGAAAGAGTGCAGGCTTCGGGTGGTCCTTAAAACCTTTTTTGTTTATAGCAGCTTCATCAAATATAAAATCAGACCTTCTGTAGCCTTGGCTTTTAACTCAATGCGTTGGCCGGCCACCTCCACTTCGTACACATTGAAGTTAAAATCGTGATGACGGCCAGGTTCTGTGCGAATATACCGGGCATTGCCAATCCACTCATTTACTTCAGTTGCAAGCCGCATAGTTTCAGCCAGTCGGCGACTGTTTTTGGACTTGGCGAATGTTTCAGATAAGAATTTTTTAAC
>JAGBFY010000186.1 GCA_017936245.1 Kiritimatiellia bacterium | reverse complement strand
GCCTGACGCGGAGCCGTTCGTGCCCAATTCCACACTTCTGAACTGTTCTACTGACCAGATCATGCTCATCACCGGTCCGAACATGGCGGGCAAATCGACTTATATCCGTCAGGTGGCGACAATTGCAGCCATGGCGCAGGCCGGCTCGTTCGTTCCCGCCACACGGATGCGCCTTGGAGCCTTGGACAGGATATTCACCCGAATTGGCGCAGGTGACGACTTTTCACGCGGGCGCTCCACTTTTCTCGTTGAGATGCAGGAGGCTGCCAACATTCTCAACAACGCCACGCCGAAATCCCTCATCGTCCTGGACGAGATCGGACGCGGCACGTCCACATTCGACGGCATTTCCATTGCCTGGAGTGTCGCCGAATATCTGCATGAAAATCCGCAGGTCAAGGCAAAAACGCCTTTCGCAACGCATTACCACGAATTGACAGACCTTGCAGACCGATTCTCAGGCGTCAAGAACTGGACGGTGCGCGTAAAGCAGAACGGAGAGAAGATCGTATTCCTTCGCCGCATCGTTCCCGGAGTCGCAGAGAAGTCGTTCGGTATCCACGTGGCGGCAATGGCTGGACTACCCAAAGCCGTGGTGGACAGAGCGGGACGCATCCTTGCAAATCTCGAAGCCAACGATATCGATGTGGATGCGGCAAAGATTGTACGAAAACCGCGCAAGAAGCTTTCCGACATTCCGGGACAGATGACGCTCTTTTGATGGGTATTGCAATGGTGCGGGTGCTATCCGCCACCTAGTCTGCAGGATTCAACAAAATCAAGCCTAGGCGAGTACGCTATTGCGAATCTATCCCACTTTTGATACAATACAACCACTTTTTTTCAACATCTATACAAACTCTACAACTCAACGTAAGGAGCGGACAAAATGTCAGGTCACAGCCATTGGGCGACAATCAAACGCGCGAAGGGCGCCGCAGACGCCAAGAAGGGAAAAATTTTCTCCAAGCTCGGCAAGGAAATCACGATCGTCGTGAAGGCAAAGGGCGGCGATCCCGACAACAACCCTACGTTGCGCACGCTCATCGCCAAGGCCAAAGCTGCGCAGATGCCTAACGATAACATTGAACGAGCAATCAAGAAAGGCACCGGCGAACTCGAGTCCGAAGCACTCGTCGAAGGTCAGTACGAAGGTATCAAGGGCGGCGTCGCTCTCGTCGTCAACGTGCTCACCGACAACCATCGCCGTGCAGCCGCTGAAGTCGGCAATGTATTCAAGAAGAACGGCATTGAGTTCGCCAAGCAGGGTAGCGCAACGCGTCTCTTCGACCGTCTCGGCCAGATCATGATTCCCGCAGCCGATGGTGTCACCGAAGATTCCGTGATGGAAGTCGCTCTTGAAGCAGGTGCTGAAGACGTACTCTCCGAAGAGGGTGGATTCACGGTCAAGTGCCAGCCTTCCGACTTCACGACCGTTCTTGAAGCAGTCAAGGCAGCAGGCATCGGAGTTGACGAAGAGAATTCCGCGATTGGTCTTGTCCCGAACATGATGAACCCCGTCTCTGACGTTGCCGCCGCCAAGGCGATCAACAAGTTCGTCGAAATGCTTGAAAACCTTGAGGACGTCCAGGACGTCTATACAAACATGGAAACGACCGATGAGGTCGACGCCGCGCTCGAGGCCGAAGGCTAATCGGTTCAAGCCATAAGGCGTTACGCAAAAAGCACCGCACGGGGTACCGGCGGTGCTTTTGCTTTAATCCGTCAGGTGCCAGAGGCAGATCTTCGCTCCATATCCTTCTTTGAAAATTCGCAACCGCAATAAGCCTGCCGATATAGACCAAGCTCCTTGGTGCGCTTAACCGAAAGCTTAAAGCCTTCCCGCTTCTTGAAATCCTCTTTCATAAAGCGCGGGTCCTCTGAAGCGGCGAAAATCCTTGCGCTGGGCTTGTGCGGGCTTACGGTAAGCGAGGTGCAGAAGGCATCGTAGCCATTTGCTTCAAGATACGCCGCCGTCCGCGCAAGGTTGTAGCGGTAGCAGCGTTCACAGCGCAGCCCCTTCTCCGGCTCGTCCTCGAATCCGTCCGCCACCTCGCGCAGCCATGCATCGTGGTCGTATTCTTCCGCGACAAGCTCGACCCCTTCCGTCTCCGCAAGCCTGCGGGCCTCGGCAAGACGTCTCTCGTACTCCTCGCGCGTATCGATGTTCGAGTTCGCGAAATACATGGTTACGGCGCATCCGCCATCCCTAAGACGCGGTACGCAGGCAGACGCACATGGTCCACAGCATGTATGCAGCAGCACTTTCTTCATTGACGCTAAATTATATCAAAAGAAACACCCACGGAGAAAATTATCCCCGTGGGCATTTTTACCTTTATGCAGCATCCGCTATTACTTGCAGAAGCTCTCTTCAACCGCAACGGCGACGGCAACGGTTGCGCCGACCATCGGGTTATTGCCCATACCGATGAGACCCATCATCTCAACGTGCGCCGGAACGGAGCTGGAGCCCGCGAACTGAGCGTCAGAGTGCATACGGCCCATCGTATCGGTCATGCCGTAGCTGGAAGGACCGGCGGCCATGTTGTCGGGGTGGAGAGTACGGCCGGTGCCGCCGCCGGAAGCGACGGAGAAGTACTTCTTGCCGTTCTCTATGCACCACTTCTTGTAGGTGCCAGCGACAG
>JAGBFY010000185.1 GCA_017936245.1 Kiritimatiellia bacterium | reverse complement strand
TCCTGTATGCTGAGGCGGATGACCTCAATGCCCTGAAGCGCTACCTCAAGCGGCAGAAGTCATGTCCTGACGCATTCATCTGCAGCAACGATGCGATAGCCGCCGTGTTCAGGCAGACGCTTGAGGCGGCGGGGCTGGACGTGCCGCAGGATGTCATGCTCACCGGGTTTGCAGACCTTCAGATCGCCTCGCTCATGTCGCCCAAGCTCACCACGGTGCATCAAAACCGGGAAATGATGGCGCACATGGCGTTCAAGCGGCTGATGGATCGCATAAACGATCCAAGCCTTCCCCCTTGCGACTTCTTCCTCCCGTCGAATCTTGTGGCAAGGGAATCGACATTATCAAGTAAAAATTTTAAACGAAGAAAATCATGAAAGAGAAAACGGCAGTTAAATTTATTTTATCGATTGCATCGATATTGTTTGCTTTTTGTGCTGTGTGTGCTCAGCGTCCGACGCCAAGCAGAGCGCTTCGCGCAAGGTTAGAGAAAGGTGTGGATGTAATTGGTATTGTTCATTGGGGACTTAACACCTATACCGATCGAGAATGGGGATATGGTGACGAAGATCCAACGATGTTGAATCCAATTGCATTTAATGCGGATCAAATTGTTAATGCATGTAAATCCGGTGGGCTGAAGGGATTGGTTGTTGTCGCCAAGCATCATGACGGGTTCTGTCTGTGGCCAACTAAAACCACATCACATAACATCGGCAAATCTCCGTTTCGTGGCGGCAAGGGAAACTATGTGAAGGAAATGGAACAGGCCTGCCGTCGGGCAGGGCTCAAATTCGGAGTGTATATCTCGCCTTGGGATCGCAACAGTGCGCACTATGCAACGGAAAAGTACGTAGAGATATACCATGCGCAGATAAAGGAACTGCTCAGCGGTGATTACGGTGACGTGTTTGAGATGTGGTTCGATGGAGCGAACGGTGGAGACGGTTGGTATGGCGGTGCAAATGAGCGCCGCAAAATAGGTGTTGCAGGTAAATACTATCAATTTGATGAAGTATATCGTTTCGTTCGTGAACTTCAGCCGTATGTAACGATATTTGCCGGAGAGAGTGATGATTCTGAATTTCGCTGGCCTGGAAATGAACGCGGTATTCTTGATCCAGATTCAAGAGCAACTGTAGTGCCGACAGGTGGCTATGCAGATGGAAAATATCTCAATTCTGCCTATAGACCGCAAATTAACACTGGAACAATAAATGGTACGCATTTTAGGATGTGTGAAGCCGACTTTCCTCTCAGGAAGGGCTGGTTCTACCATGAAAGTGAGAAAGGAACGACCAAACGGGCGGCATATCTGCTTCAGCGTTATGTAGGCACTGTAGGGAATGGCGGAATCATGAATATCGGCATCGCCCCGAATAAGGCGGGAGTTCTAGATGAAGATGACGTTCGGGAACTCAAAAGTTTCGGCGAGATGCAGAATGCGCTTTTCGCCAATGAAATTACCGGGGACGGCAAGCCGTACAACATGGTTGAGATGTGCGAGGACCTTGCGAACGGTGAACAAGTGGACGGCTGGCGGGTGCTTGCCGACGGGAAGGAAATCCTTTCCGGGAAATCCATCGGCTATCGGCGCATGAGGCTTCTTGAAACTCCGGTCTCCCCGCAGAAGACGGAACTTCAGATCACGGCGCACGGCGGCTTATTGCTGCCGATAACGCTTCGCCGCTACTATGTCGAACCGGACCTTGTTCACGCCATCCTCACCGCCACCGGCGACTGCGGCGAAACGGATACGGTGAAAGGATTGGGAGACGGAAAGAAGTCTGCGGTTGCACTTTGAAAACAGAACTAGAGGGAGATGTACGAGCTAATGAAGGATGCCAAGCGCCTCAACAGGATCGAGCGGGCGATTGCAGCTTCTCCGAAGAGTTCGTCCTCCTGAAAGGAATGAAAGGTAAAAGTCCATGACAACAGGAAAAACAAGAACTATTGCAACGATCTGCGTGGCAATCGCGTCTGCGATGACGGAAGCGGTCACCATAAACTTCACCGGTTCGTCGAGCCTTGACCTCGCGGACGCCGGAGCAACGTCGGCCGACTACGTCAACATCAAGGAATCGGCGCAGTATGGGATCGTAACGAATGCCGCGCCTATTTCGCTGGCGGGTCTCAACTTGTATCCCAAAAGTATCTACGGGTTGTGTGACGGATGCTCCCTCATGCTTGAATACGGACTTCTCCTCCACGGATCCTCGCCGATGCATCCGGCGATATTTAAGCAGTCTGGTGGCACGTTTACCAACAAATATCCCGTATTCGTAGCCGCCACGTCAGGCAATGGACAGCAAGGTAGCGAAAGCGGCTACGCAGAGTATCTTTTCGCTGGAGGCAGCGCAACCATGAGCGCTCTCTACGTTTCGAGCGGGATTTCGGTCAATACGGGCAAATACCCATCGTCAGGCGTGTTCACCCAGACTGGGGGAGATTTCACCGCGCCGAAGCTCGGTTTCGGCTCGAAGACGCAGTGGAACGCAGAAGGCAACTGTCAGACGAATGCGCATGCCTTCGTGCGACTTGAAGGCGGAGTGTTCAACCTAGGCGCGGACCGCATCTCCTCCTATCGCTGGAACGAGAACGAGGCGGGCGAAGATTTCGGCAACAGCACATACAAGATACAGCTTGCTGGAGGCACGCTCACGGATGGCGCCGGGACGAAGGCGGATTGGACAAACACCTATCAGCTCGAGGTTTCTGACGAGGGCTCATCGACGATTGATTGGGGATCGAAGCGTTTTGTGCAGGCGGCGCCACTCTGGGGCGCAGGTACTCTTGTGAAGAGCGGTTCCGGCGAGATGATCCTTACGGATGCGACTCGCTTCACCGGCACCCTCGACGTGGAGGCCGGATCGGTTCGCGTCGTGGGTGTCCCCGCAGACAACTACACTGACGACTGCATTATTTTCATCGGCGACAAGGCATCGACGGGACTTTCCGACGGTGCCCCGATTTCGTCGTGGACCGACGAATCAGGTACGCTGACGGCGCAGATGCCGTCAGCCGCAGGCCTCATCACAGCCTCCGCCTGGACCAATGTCGTTCTCAACCCAACCGTTTCCGCGGATTCCTTCAACGGCCACGCGGGCATAAAGTTCACGCGGAGCGGGACGGATGTGACGGGGCTTGTGATTCCAGCCGATTCCAATCCTCTCCGCGACGCCACGAACTTCACGGCCGTCGTCGTGTTCAGGAAGTCCACTATCGGCAGCGGCAGCACGACATCCGACTACCAATACAACTACAACGAAGGCATTCTCGGCAGCGGCATCAGCTACGGCTCGAACGGATTCGGGCTTTCTGTTAACAATTCACGTTGGCCTGTCGCGGGCCGCGTCTACGACAACGGCAATGCGTCGGACGGCACGGATCTTTTCTGTGCCGTTGTCGGCGAAAGTGGCGTGTGCGACGGCAACGTCCATGTTATGGCCTATTCGGTGGATGGGGCCAATGCCGTCATGAGCATCGACGGCGTGACTGTCGCCAAGACTGCGGAGGGGTTGAAGGATGGCGGTTTCCCCTTAGCGAAAAATCCATTCTCCATCGGACTTCACACCGCGCTAGTCTGGAATAACTGGAATACGGCTTCCCCAAAACTTGCCTTCGAAGGCGAAATTGCGGAAATTCGCCTCTACAGGAACCGTGTGATGGGTGTGAGCGAATTGAATGCAGTATGCGCAGTCCTTGCGGAAAAGTACGCAGGCGCTGACGCCGCGCAGCTTGCGATCGACAGGACGGAGGTCGTTGCGGCGCAGTTCTCGTCCGCCGACGCTCCCGAGCTGCCGTCCGGCGCAATCGAGTTTGATGCAGACAGTATCTCCGCCGAAGACGGAGACGAGGTGACGTCCTGGACGGACGTCGGCAATTCTGTCACGGCTACGGTTGAGGCGGGGCTCGGCTCTGCCGGGCCAACGCTTGTCCACGACGCATTCGGCAACGCAGCTCTTCGCTTCGATGGCGCTGCGAAGACGGCGCTTGGCATCGCGGCGGACGACAGCCCGATCACAGGGCTGAATGACGTGACTGTGGCGGTCGTCTTCCGTACCGTGGCGGACGGCAACGCATATGTCAGCGACCAAAGCGCGAACAATTTCGTGGAAGGCAAGGGAATCGTCTCGACACTGGCGGACGGCGTGTGGAAGGAAAGCTTCGACACCGTGATCGGCTTCCACAAGGACGGCGTTGTCGGAACGGGATCTTCGAGGATTGGGAAGGACGACTACCTAATGATGACAAAGCCAATGCGAATGAATGACGGGGCTGCGCACATTGTCGTGTTCGCCATTGACGGTACGAATGCCAAAATCCGACGTCTGGTTGACGGGCACTTCCGTGAGGGGACAGTTTCTTCCAACGGAGCACGCGTGAGCGAAAACCTGAAAATCGGCTCGCTCAGGAGTAATCTCGACGGAGGATACTTTACTGGTGACATCGCAGCGGTCGTCCTCTGGACGAAGGCGCTCGAGGCGGACGAAATGCGGGAAGTGCAGGAACACTATGCGAAGAAGTTTGGCGTGCGTACCCTGGCTCGCAAGGCCTTTGTGCTTGACGACGTGTCGGATCGGGGCATTGGAGCGACGAACATCCACGTCGCCGCAGGGGCGACGTTCTCTGCGCCTACGACTGTCGCGCATCCTTTCACATTGTCCTCGATGCAGACTCTTACTGGTTTGGGCGAATTCAAGGGTGCATACCGCTTCGTCGGTGGAGTCGTGATGGATCTCGGGGCGGTGATAGCCGCAAATATCGAAGATGTCCAGATTGCGGACGGCGCGGTTCTCAAGGTTCCGCTATCTGCGCTAAGCGCCCCAGTGTCAATGTCCACGGTCTCCTCAGTGTCGGGCAGTGTCGTTCTCGACATGTCGGCGTTTAAGGGCGCAAAGATGCCGCACAGACTCCCGGTTCTGCGGTTTGGCTTCGGAGCGGTTAAGGACAGCGCGAGGTTTGCTGTGACGGGTCTAAAGGGCGAACATGCGACGAAGGTTGAAGACGGAGTGCTGTTTGTCGAGAGCAAGGTTGGCTTCATGTTAATCCTAAGGTAGTAGTATGTTTTGCACAATGTGGTTTACTCTGTTCGCCTCGATGCTATACGCTTCGTCGGCAATTGCGGCGGAAACGCCCCCGCCTGTGCGTGGCATAGACTTTTGGACGTACGATCGGTTGCATGTTCCGCTCATGCCGACTTGCAATCTCCTGCCAAATCCATCGTTTGAAAGCGGCCTTCGCTATTGGCGTTTCAGCGAACACGGGGCGCACCATTTCGTGGCGAACGGCGTTCCGGGACAGGAAATCGTTGAAGGCGGACTTTTCGGCCGTCACGCGCTGAAGTTGAACGCTGTTGTGGGTAAGCGGATTCTTTTCTCCTTTCCGACACCTCTTGAAGAGGGGAAGACCTACACGCTCAGCGCCTACGCCAAGTCGTCCTCTGGTGCAAAATGTGATTTCCGGTTGGGGCTTGCGCCGGCCGCAAGGCCGGAAAAGCATCCAGACGCCTATCCTGGTCAGTTCTGGAACTTCGGCGACGTGACCAACAGCGCCGCGAAGTTCAAGGCGAATGGAGAGTGGCGTCGCTTTTCGCGGACATTCAGAGGAAGCGGCAAGGGACTCTCGTTTTCAGTGTCCGGCGGGGACGGTCTTCTCGTCGACGGCTTCCAGCTGGAGGAGGGCGGCGAGGCTACATCATACACGGAAGCGCCCGTACAGGCGCGGCTCGAGACGTCAGATCCGCGCAACTGCATCCCTTCCGGCAGTGCGCTGGACGCGACGCTTGTGCTTGCGGGGAATCCAGGGGCGAAGGCAAAAGTCAGATACTCGCTTGAAAACGTCTATCGCTCCAATATAAGGTCCGGAAGCGTCGAGGCAATCTTCGGCGACGGAGGTACGGCCATTGTCAAGCCGGACTTCGGCAATCTGCCGAAGGGCCTTTACGTACTTCGCTGCGATTTCGCCGCCGCCGACGGAGACGGAAAGGAACTTTCTTGGACGGACTACTTTCGTCTCTGCGTATATCAGCCGCTCGACAACCGGCACGCAACCAAGAACGTCTTCGCTGCGCAGCAATGGTTCGACCATCCTCTCGGATTGGAGGCCGCCGCGTTCCACCGGCGCTTCGGTTTCGGCGCGACTACGTGGGGCAGTGGCTGGCGCAAGGGCGCCAGACCGCCTGATGGGCTGGAGGCCGGCCGTCCCTACGTGGATCTTTTGCGGAACAACCGAATCGAATGCCTGATCACGACCTGTTTCAACTGGAAGCTGGCCGACATGTCCAATCCGCGAGGATGGACCGAGGTGACACCGGAGATGGAGGCGGCGATAGAGGATTTCGCCTACAGATACGCGGAGGGGCTTCCGCCGGACGTGTTTCGCGGCGTTGCGTTCTCCAACGAGGACGAGCGTTCTGGACTGCCGTCTTCAGGACGCTACGACGAATACTTCAAGGCGCAGTCGGCGGCGATTCGAGGCGCTAAGCGGCGTTATCCTGAACTGCGCGGCGCTCCGACGCACGGAACATTCATGTATGCGCCGAAAAGCACATCCGGTCTGGCGATCTCAAACTATCTGCGCGTTTCGCGCGAGAAGAGTTTCCGCTATGACATGGTCGGCATTCACTGCTACGGACTCTGCGACAAGCCAGGGCGGCCAGACCTTGACGCGAGCCTCGCGTATCTCCGAGCCGACATGGCGCGGTACGGATATGGGCCTGAAACGCGCATTTGCATATCGGAGACAGGCAACAACAGCTTCACCCGCATCCCTGAATGGGACTGCAACGGCTGGGGAGACGACTATCTTCGTGAGAAACCGTCGTACGCATGGGGACTGAAGGAATTGGACTACTCTGCGGAATACGTCCGCCAGTACCTGACCGTACTCAAGCACTGGCCGCAGGTCGAGTCACTCCACCCGTGGGTCACGCCCTACTGGCGCGACGGGGAACTAACGCCTACGGCGCTTGCGATTGGCGTCAATGCGCTTGGCAATCTTCTTCCGGACTGCCGATATGTCGCCGACATCCGGCCCGTCGGTACGGTGAGGGGCTTCGCGTTCGACCGTCTCGCTACGGGGGATGCGCTCGCGGCGGTATGGAGCGTCGATCCCGGTCACGCCGATGGCACGCTCCCGCCAAAGTGTCTCAGAGTCCCTCTGCCGAAGGATGCCAAGATCGCGGACTTCAGCGGCAATGTCAATCCTGTTCAGTTGGACGGAAACGGACTTTGTAGCCTGATGCTCACTCAGTTTCCCGTCTATATCATCGCCCCGAACGCGAAAGCGCTCGCTAACGCTATCAACGGTGCGGAGTCTTATGACCTTTCCGACAATTTAACTGTTACATGCGCACCGGATGAATCGGGGATGGTGAACCTCTCAATAGCCAACAGGGTGTCCCATCCCTTTGACGGAACGGTGGAGTGCAACGGTGAGAAGAAGCACATTTCAATCCCTGCGGCAGGAGCCGTCCATGTCGTGATGCCGACG
>JAGBFY010000184.1 GCA_017936245.1 Kiritimatiellia bacterium | reverse complement strand
CGGGGCGAAGCCGTCACAGGTGACATCTGGGGCGAAGATCCATCCTGTTACCTATGAAAATTTGATATAATTTAGGGATTGATTTCATTGGAGATACAAATGGCAAAGGTTATTGCGGTTGATGGACCGAGCGGAGCGGGCAAGAGTTCCGTTTCGCGTCTTGTTGGTAAAAAGCTCGGATTCCTTCATGTGGATTCTGGTGCGCTGTACAGGATAATGACGTGGCAGTGCCTCGAGAACGGAATAGATACGTCCGATCCCGAGGCAGTGGCGGCGTTTGCCGATAAGGTTGAAATTGAATGCGTTCCCGAGGATGGTCGCATCAAGTATCTCGTCAAAGGTGAAGAGCCAGGCGACCGCATCCGCACGCCTGATATCAATGCGCATGCATCCCCCGTCGCAACGGTAAAGAATGTACGCGACAGGGTTACGGCTTTGCTCCGTTCGATGGTCAAGTTCGGCGATCTTGTTGTGGAGGGACGCGACATAACAACAGCGGTATTCGCCGATTCTCCTGCGAGGTTCTATCTTACTGCTTCAGCCGACGTTCGGGCGGCGCGTCGTCAGAAGGAGGAGGTGGAGAAGGGTATCGCCGACCAGTCCGCTGAGGCTGTGAAGGCTTCCCTGCTGGCACGGGACAAGATTGATTCCTCCCGCAAGTACGCGCCTCTCCGCAAGGCTGATGGTGTTATCGAGATCGATTCATCCGAATTGGGTCTGGTGCAGGTGGTTGATGCCGTGTTGGCTGCACTTCCCGCGGATTGGCGTTGATTGAACGGGTGCAAACCATGAACGTTCCTGAAATCATATATGAAAAGGACGACTTCTCCGACATCTTGAAAAAGGATGACCGGTTCGATTCGCGCGCATACGATTTTGTGCTTGATGTGATTCATGAAGCATGCAGCAGCGCAAAGGGACATGTCACCGGGCAGGAACTGCTGGAGTTCTTCAGGGATCTTGCCCTTGATGCATACGGTCCGCTCGCCTACACGGTTCTGAACGATTGGGGCCTTCGGTGCTGCGAAGATGTTGGCGCAGTGGTGTTCAATCTGTATGATTCCAAGCGCATCGGAAAGACGGATCGAGACTCAATTGAGGACTTTGTCGGCGGATACAATTTCAAGCGGGAATTCCTCGACCCATTTGCGGCTTAGTCGGCGTATGAGTGAAAGATTGAACGCGTGGGGGTATGATGGCCCTGAAAGCGAAGGCGTTGCGCGTGTCGTAAGTGCTCATGGTGACTACTTCCATCTCATCTGCTCCGAAAAGCCTGAAGGCGAGGCGCTCGCTCGCACGAAGTCATCCGCGTTTCGAGATATGCCGAAACCTGTCACGGGGGATTTCGTCCGCTTCAAATACAATCCGCAGGGCGAAAGCCGCATAACGGAGCTGTTGCCGAGATTTTCGTTTCTTGAACGTCTCGACCCATCATCATCAGGGATGAAGGCGCAGACGCTTGCCGTGAATTTCGATACGCTTTTCTTCGCCATGGCGGTTAGCGGCAATGCTTCTGCCGCACGGCTTGAACGCATGCTCGCATTGGCCGAAGCGTCTGAATGCCGCTCGCGCGTTGTGGTTCTGTTGACCAAGTGCGATCTTGAGGACGGCAAAGGGCTTGTTGAGGAGTTCAAGTCTTTCGATGTTCCCGTGCTGGAGATATCTTCGCTTACAGGACAGGGGATGGAGGCTGTGCGTGAATTCGTCCAGCCTCGCAGGACCGTTGCCGTTGTCGGATCTTCAGGTGTCGGGAAATCCTCTCTCGTAAATGCCCTTGCCGGTGAAGAGTGGATGGCTACGGGTGAGATTCAGGAGTGGAGCGGCAAGGGCCGCCATACCACCACATCCCGCGAACTCGTTATGCTTCCGTGCGGAGCCATGGCTCTAGATACACCGGGGCTGCGGGAGCTTGGAATATTTGGAACGGATGGCTTCGAGCTGAAGGGGAGGCTCGGCGGCACTCACCGTTTCCGGACGAAAGGCTGAAATTTCAGCCTTCCATCCTGATTCTGTCGGCCAGCGCTTTGAGTTCGTCCATGTCGCCTTTTTGGCTGATGAATGAAATATCTTCCTTGCCGTATCTCGGAACGATGTGGAAGTGGATGTGCATGACGGTCTGACCTGCGGCTTCACCGTTGTTCTGCAGAATGTTGAATCCGTCGCAGGGGAGCGCGGCCTTCAGGTGGGATGCGACCTTCTTCACACGTGCGACAAGAGCGGCGAGTGTTTCGTCCGGAGTGTCCAGCAGACCTGAACTGTGTTCCTTGGGGATCACAAGGGTGTGTCCCTTTGAAAACGGGTTGATGTCGAGGTAGGCGAGGACAAGATCATCCTCGTACACCTTGAATGACGGAATTTCATTTGCCGCAATGGCACAGAATACGCAATTGTTTTTCATGATGGTGATTATATCACAACTCTCAACGGCTCTTGCCGTGGCTTTTCGTTGCGGATGCAGCTGTGTTCTTGAAGAGACCGAGTCGGAGATAGGGGAGAATGTCGTTCACGAGCGTATAGTCGAGGTCGAAGAATGCAATGCCCGCCGCACCATGCTGACGCGCAAGCCTTATCTGGTCTATCACCTGACGCACGTTGAGCCTTGATTCGATGGCAGTAACGCCGATTCCGGATACGATCTTGCGCGAGTGGGACGGGGTACCGCATTGCTGACCTATGAGTGAGGCGTACTTCTTTCCGTCCTCAACATAGTTCATGGGGACCATCCAGTCCACCATTCCGGCGTCGAGCCAGCTCTGCCAGTCCTGTCCGACGGCGGCGATGCAGCTCGGGTACTTCCCGAAAACCGCTGTAGAGAAAATTGCGGAAGGGCGAATGCCTTTCACCTTCATCCGCGCCTGGGTCACAAATTGACCGACAGGTTTTGTCGCATTTTTTGGAAGCTTTGCGCCTTCATACCACCTGACGAAGTCCAAATGCACTCCATGAACTGCATAGCGCCGTGTAACCTCATCGATTGCGGAAAGCAGATACTGGCGCAGTTCGGCGTTCGACGGATCAAGATACTCGGTTAGTTCGCCTTTTTTGCTTTTGACCCTCCAGCCTTTCTTTGCGAACGTCTGCAACCGTGCGGATGTACCTCGCGTTCCTGTGAAACACATGATCCATGCATGGACCCTTATCCCTGTGCCGGCTGATGCTTTAAGGCATGCCGCAAGCTGATCACCTCTCTGTGTGAATGTTGCGCTTGGCGGCAACACCTTGGACGGATAGTGGGCGAAGCCTGCGCCGGCAACATTCACGAAAATATCGGTGATGCCGTACCGTTGAAGTTCACGGAACGTGCGTGGCCAGTCTCCGGGATAGAGTCCCTGCCCTGAATGTTCCCATACCGCCCGTATCTCGCCTGGACGCGGTTTCTGCGCAAGCGCATACTGGCGGTCCGCTTCGCGCAGGGCCTTTCGCTTTGCGATGAACTCTGTGTAGCTCCAGACGCCAGGAACGCTTGCCCCAGCGACCGCAGCAAGGAACTGGGCCTTTGCCTTTTCGTCACCGTCCGCAAGAAGAACATGTGTCATCCACCAGCCGACGTTTGAGGAGAGAACCGCTGCGTCTCCTGTGGATCTGCCCGACCTGTCGTGCCACATGGCGATTGCGCGCGAGCGTCCCTGCACCGGATGGGCGGTGAAGATGTTTGCGGAACTCTGCACCATCTCGGACGGAACGCCGCGTGGTGCGGTTTTGGCGAACACGATCTTCGAAAACTGCCCGGAGCCGTTCGCTTTTTTGTACGCCCCCATCCTCACGCCGAAGAATGAGGCGACTTTCGGTGAATCGGAGTAGAATGCAAACATCTTTCCGCCGCGAGCTGCGAATGACGTCATCGCTGGAAGCTGGGCCTCCTTCGGCATCACGAGGTACGCGAGCTTTTTGCCTTTCAGACCGGATGAGATGGTCTTTTCATCGACAAAGTCCGCCTTGACCCCGTTCATGCCGAGCCAACGGACGATATGCCGGCCAAGACTGAGCCCAAACCCAGAACCGGGGGCTACAACAGCGATTTCGGCGGCGAACACCCCGCCGCATTTCATCGCCAAAAGCATCAACAAGAAGAATCTTTTCATAATACGCGAACAATTATATCATCATCGGTACAAAAATGATACGATATACAATACAGAAGTTGTTTGCATACTGGGGACGGTAAATACTACCGGTAAAAAAAAAATGGGGAATCTTTTAACTGCCGTCTCTTTGCTTGCTGTTTGAGACGGCTTTTGATATAATAGCCGCCTGATTTCGGTTGAGTGTTGTGATTTGAGCTAAAGTGGCTCAATGTACTACCGAAAGCAAGGAGTTTTTACAAATATGAAGCGCTCGGATGTGGATAAGGTACTGATCATCGGATCAGGTCCTATTGTCATTGGTCAAGCCTGTGAATTCGACTATTCCGGCACTCAGGCGTGCAAGGCGCTTAGGGCTTGTGGCTACAAGGTGGTTCTGGTCAATTCCAACCCCGCCACAATCATGACCGACCCCGTGATGGCAGATGCCACCTACATCGAGCCGCTTAACGAGGCGCGTCTCGAGCAGATTATCGAAAAGGAGCGTCCAGATGCCATCCTGCCGAACCTTGGTGGGCAGACGGGGCTTAACCTTTCCATGGAGCTTGCCAAGAAGGGTATTCTTGAGAAGTATGGCGTGAAGGTAATCGGTGTGAATCTTGATGCCATTGAGCGCGGTGAGGACCGTGAGGTGTTTAAGGCCACTATGGAGAAGCTCGGCATTGAAACCCCTCGCTCAGGTATCGTTCATAGCGTAGAAGAGGCCGTTGATCTTGTTGAGAACAGGATTGGATATCCTGTCGTGGTGCGTCCCGCCTATACGATGGGCGGCAGCGGCGGCGGTTTCTGCTACAACATTGAAGAGCTTCGTACGATATGCATGCGCGGTCTCGACGCGTCCCTTACCCGTCAGTGCCTTATTGAGGAATCCATCCTCAACTGGGAAGAGCTTGAGGTCGAGGTCGTCCGCGACGCAAAGAACCAGATGATCTCCGTGTGCTTCATCGAGAACATCGATGCGGTCGGCGTCCATACGGGTGACAGCTTCTGCGCAGCTCCGTTCCTCACGATCTCCAAGGAGCTTGAGGAACGTCTGAAACGCGACGCGTTCAAGATTGTCGAATCGATTGGCGTCATTGGCGGCTGCAACGTGCAGTGGGCGCACGATCCCAAGACGGGGCGTGTGGTGATCATCGAGATCAACCCGCGCACTTCGCGCTCTTCCGCTCTCGCCTCCAAGGCGACGGGCTTCCCGATTGCCCTCATTTCCGCTAAACTCGCCGCAGGCATGACGCTCGACGAGATTCCCTATTGGCGCGACGGCTCGCTCGACAAGTACATCCCGTCGGGTGACTATATTGTTCTCAAGTTCGCGCGTTGGGCATTCGAGAAGTTCCGTGCGGTAGAGGATCGTCTCGGCACGCAGATGAAGGCCGTGGGAGAGGTGATGTCCATCGGCAAGACGTACAAGGAAACCTTCCAGAAGGCGATACGCGCCCTTGAACGCGGTCGTGCAGGGCTTGGTTTCGCCAAGGACTTCAACGAGCGTACGCTTGAAGAACTTCTTAAGATGCTTTCCGTTCCGAACAGCGAACGTCATTTCCAGATGTACGAGGCGCTCAGGAAGGGCGCTACAGATGAGCAGCTTTTCGCCATTACGGGTGTGAAGGCGTATTTCGTCCAACAGATGCGCGAACTTGTGCAGGAGGAAGAGAAGATCCTTAAGTACAAGGGTTCGCTTCCGCCGGATGCGCTTCTCGTGCAGGCGAAGAAGGATGGCTTTAGCGACAAGTATCTCGCCCAGCTTCTTGACGTTCCCGAAAAGGATATTCGCGAGAAGCGCAAGGCTCTCGGATGTGTTGAGACGTGGCACGCGGTGCCTGTCTCGGGCGTCGAGAATCAGGCCTACTACTATTCTTCGTACAACGGCAAGCCGGGCGAAGTGCCTGTCAGCGACAACAAGAAAAAGGTGCTCATCCTCGGCGGCGGACCGAACCGCATCGGCCAGGGTATCGAGTTCGACTACTGCTGCACACACGCCGCCATGGCGATGCGCGAGGCAGGGTATGAAACGATCATGATCAACTGCAACCCGGAGACCGTGTCCACTGACTACGACACCTCCGATAAGCTCTACTTCGAGCCTGTTACGGTTGAGGACGTCCTTCAGATCTACGAGAATGAAAAGCCCGCTGGCATCATCGTGCAGTTCGGTGGACAGACCCCGCTCAACATTGCGCGCGGACTTCAGGAGGCTGGTTGCAAGATCCTCGGAACATCCGTCGATTCGATCGATGACGCTGAAGATCGCGATCTCTTCCACTCCATCATGGATAAGCTCGGCATCCCCATGCCGGAATCCATGATGGCGAGCGACCTCGAAGGTGCGATTGCCTGTGCGGACAAGCTCGGCTATCCTCTCATCATCCGCCCCTCGTTCGTTCTTGGTGGACGCGGCATGGAGGTGATCTACGACGAAATCATGCTCAAGGAGTATGTGGCGAAGGCCGTGGGAGTGACACCTGACCGCCCACTCTATCTCGACCGCTTCCTCTGCCGTGCGCTTGAATGCGAGGCGGATGCGCTTTCCGATGGCACCGATGTATTTATTCCGGCGATCATGCAGCATATCGAGCTTGCTGGTATCCATTCCGGCGACTCCGCCTGTGTGTTGCCGCCCGAAGGCATAAGCGAAACCGTTAAGGCCACGATCCTTGACTATACGCGCCGCATTGCGAGCGAGCTCAAGGTGGTCGGTCTCATGAACATGCAGTTCGCGGTCGAGAACGAGAAGGTTTACGTGATCGAAGCGAATCCGCGCGCATCGCGTACGGTTCCCCTCGTGTCGAAGGTGGCTGGAACCCAGATGGCCAGCATCGCGACGCGCCTCATGCTCGGCGAAACGGTGAAGTCCCTTGGTCTTGACCGCAGGCACGTGATTCCGTACTACGGCGTTAAGGAGGCTGTCCTGCCGTTCGACAAGTTCCCGGAGGTTGACCCTGTTCTCGGACCTGAAATGCGCTCCACGGGCGAAGTTCTCGGTCTTGCCGAGACGTTCGGTCTTGCGTACTTCAAGTCTCAGGAGGCTGCTGGCTCTCCGCTCCCTACGGAGAAGGGCAAGGTGCTCGTATCCCTTTCGGAGAAGCCGGAAGACGCAGTTGCGGTCGTCAAGGCGTTCGTCGAGCTCGGATTCGAGGTCGTGGGAACGGATGGTACGATAGCCTTCCTTAAGGATAAGGGTGTGGATGGCAAGATCATCGCCAAGATCGGCGAGGGTCGTCCGGACGTGCTTGATGCGATCAAGAACCGCGAGGTGAAGCTTATCATCAACACGCCGAGTGGACGACGTGACGCGCGTGCTGACGACTGCCGCATCCGTCAGGCTGCCATCAAGTACAAGGTGCCG
>JAGBFY010000183.1 GCA_017936245.1 Kiritimatiellia bacterium | reverse complement strand
GGTTGCGTCAATCGCGGCAGTCAACGGACTCGACACGGCGTCAAACACGAGATTGACGAGCGAGCATCTGACGAACGCCACAAGATACGGAGCGGTCTGCCCGCCGAGCCACAATTCAAGGAAGTGTTCAGTCCATATGAAAATGAATACTGCCGGAACCGCCGCAATCAGGAAAGAGACGGCGGTCGTCCTGCCGGTAATCTTCAAGAATTCATCGGCGGATCGACCCTCCCATGCCTTGAAAACCGTGGGACAGAACGCCTGTCTGAAATTTCCGCAGACATTCCACAGAAGCCCCCAAACGCCTAAGGCTATCTTCCATGAGGTGCTGAACGCGACGCCGGCGAAAACGTTCAACAGGATTCCGGAACCTTGATATTTCAAAAGATTCCCGACAGTGCCTAGAGTTCCCCAGGAAACGAACGCTCCTATCGCGGAAACACTCTCGCGCCACGCATCGAACGTGAATCTCAACTGAGGAAAAAGCCTGAAACAGAATACAACGCAGACAACAAGCTCCAGAACGGCAGATGTCATGACTGCAAACGCGTAGGCGGCGAGGCCGGCATAGGCAACATATGACGATGCTATGCAGAGCGCGGCTTCAAGAAAACCGAGTTTTGCGAAAAAAAACATTCGCTCCCCGGATGTGATCTGAGATGTAAAAGGCACCTGAAGCAATCCAAGCACATTGGCGGCGAGACACGAATGGAACACCGTCTCCACCACCTCTGTCATGCCTTCCGGAATCGAAAGAGCGTTTCTCACGAACCACAATCCAACGGTCTCTCCAATCATCACGGCAAGAAGCGCAACACCGCCGACAAGAATGAAAAGAGCCGAAAAAACCCGAGACACGTTTCCATCCGAAGAAAGCGACATCTCATGGCTGAGAAACCTGCGGGCCGCATTTTCAAGCATTCCGTTGAATGTCCCTGCAACGGCAACAACGGCCAGCACCGCCGCATATGCACCATAGTGCTCTGCACTGAGCGCTTTCAGCACAATCCGCACCGCCAGCATCGACGCCGCAGATGAAGCGACGAGGCGGATGCAGAGGTACGTCATGTTCCGGCCTATTAAAAGCGTGTCTTTGGATATCTTCACCATCTCAGAACAAACTCAGGGGCCAAAGCGGCGGACGATGCCGCGTACTGAATCAGAAACGTTCTTCTGTCTGCCATTTTGCTGTCCTTTCCTCAAATCCTGCAGACGGACGCATATAATACCATAAGTCCATCCCTTTTCAAAGTGTCCCTTGCCAAAACAGGGCTACGGTGACAAGACAAAGTAATGCGACTACCCACGGAGCAGGGATAACTGGGAACAACTGGGGAGGAACCCCGAAAAAATGTAATTTCGTCCATCAACTGGCTTATTTTATTTAATAGTGCAGTTCTGGCAGTATATAAGATTTCGTCCGCACCACAATCTTGAGAATCAGTCCAAACCGTGTTCTCATTGATCCGCCGTCTCCTCAAACTCGAGAGAATCATTCCGAAGTGAATTCTCATTTTCCGGAATCTGATCACCCCCCGTTTCGTATTCAATTCTCATATATTATAGAGGCACTTGCAAAACCTCTTTAAATATTCTAGATTGTACACTATATTTCCACAATCCAACAACTGGTTTTACCACTTTTTTCTATTGGGAACGGAGAATATACCAGCAAGGAGGTTTGAGATGAAAGTCGAAGTCGAACAGAGGAAGTGGAACTCACGCTTAGAGTTGGTGCGGAAGAATAGATGTTGGTATGCTAAAACAAGCCTCTTTCGTCATCTCAATTACTTCTTTTGCGTCTTTCACCGATAGATTAACACGGACAGCCAGCCTTAGCAGATCATCCTCTCCCGGATTCGCCCCTTCCCCGGCAATTGAAAGTGTATGCCATCCGTTCGGGCCTTCCGCATAAGTAAAATCGTAAAATGGCGCAAGCGTCCAAACGCCGTTCGCATCCATTAAAAATCCGGAATTTTTCAGATGGTCATCCCTGTTGTGAGCAAAAACATTCAACGCAGTGCGTCTGAAAAGTTCCTTCTTCGCCGAATAATCATGAGTCAACGCATCCGTCAACTTGAATATTATCTCATATTCATCACCAGGTATCCTGAAATTTGCATGCAACAAACCGGCGGCTGAAGCCAGATGCAAGCGTCCGCCATTGTCTGTTCTGTCAAACCGCTTTGTTGCAAAAAACCTTCCGGCTGCAGTCTCCAACAATCGGCAGGGCGACATATCTACGCCCGCAGCCAGCGCAGCCTTATAGTAGCGGTACTCAAGTTCGCCGGCGCAGTCACCGTCACGCTTCGTATTAAACTTGACTATCCAATGCTCAAATCCATCTGGCAGCGTTTCCGATTCGGCACAAACCTCGCCTGTATTCGGATTAAAGCCGAATCCCTGCCGTTTTGATATAGCGTCCCCACAGGAACAACACGGTTGGGCGAGAACCTGAAGGATACATTCAATTTCATTTTCCGATTCCACTTTTATGACGTACGCGCAATATTTTCCTGTCAGGAACTTCATCGTCAAGAGTTTTGGGGAAAGATGCGAAACGCAACCTCTCCTTCAGAAAATCATGAAATGAATCAAGTTGATCAAGCGCAAAAAGAACACGACTCAAGGAATCACTTGAAGCAAGCCCGGTACGCTCCAAGCGTGAAATAGTCGTCGCCGGAACATTGGATTTCTTCGACAATTCTCCTTGAGTAAGCCCCAAGCGTTGACGAGAAAGCCGTACCCATTCGCGCAACGCAGACAATACATCCGCTGGACTTATCAAATGGATTGAATCTTCAATGTTTAAATTCATGCTCATATTTTATCATAACATATTGCCGTAAACAATCGTTTTTATATATTACAGCAATATATTGCCACAACGCTTGACAGGACGGCAAAATCCTGACACATGGAGTTCGCCAAATGGCGAAAAGTATTCTATCTCATCCGTTCAAGATATACCCTGCAAGATAGTGATGGGCAATCATCGGCAATCTACCAGGACTGATGTTGATTCATGGACAACAAGTGACGTATCAAGCAATATCTGACGCGGAGGCAGATCAGGACTCTTGATTTTCCAGGCCGCCAATCAAGCTCTTTTCAGTCCCTATCCCAATTATTCCAAATTGGTCACCGACAACGCCTTCCGGAATTCATCCGGAGTCATAGACTGTTTCGGCATGAAGCGAAGCGTCTTCGGCCTTCCGGGAAGAAGCGTAAACGCGTTGTCGTCGAATTCGCCGCAAACACCGCGGACATTCACCCACACGAAGAACGCGGGCTTGTCGGTGCTGAGCGTAATCTGGCAAGGATGCATGTCCTCATGCCGCCGCGGCGCGTTGGGGACAACGCGCCCTGCCGTAATGTCAATATTCGCTTTCGCAAGCGGCATATCCTTGTAGAAACCGAAGTGCCAGTCGTTCTGGAATTCGCCGTGTGGAGTCTTCAAGGTCAAAACGAGGAAATAACCGCCTTTTGAATTTTCTACACGATTTCTACGTTCTACACGGTTAAAAAGATCCCCTGCCCCGAACATCGAAACCTGCGTCGACGAATCTGGCGGGAGCGTGACGGTTTTCTTTTCCGACGCGACGATCTTCCCGTCGTATGTCCAGTATTCCATAAGCAGTTCACCCTTCACCGTCTCCGCCGTATCGTTGAGCGCGTAAATGCCGCCGCACGTTACATCCGCCTTGCCGTCCCTTATCTGAGGCTGGGCGACGACCGCGACAGGAGCAAAGAACCTCCGCGCCATATGATGGAGCGGTTTCCACTTGCCGCCGTATTCTATCGAACTCCAAGACGCTACGGGCCAGTTGTCGTTCAGCTGCCAGTAGAGAGCACCCATGCAGCGCGGACGCTGCGCGCGCCAACCCTCGACCGCCATCTTGATCGCCATTCCCTGCTGAAACTGCGAGAGCAGCAGTTCCGACTCGACATCTTTCGGCGCCTTGAAATAGCGGAGCATCGTTTCGCGGATGCGCCGGTTGCCGCCGGGATTCTTCTGGTGCCATTCGAATTCGGGTGCACGAGAAAGAATCTGTTCACGGGTGGCGAATGTCTCGGCAACCTCCATCGAGGGAAAGCTCTGGTAGCCGAATTCGCTGCAGAATCGCGGACGGTAAGCGTAGTAGGCGTCGAACGGACGATTATTGTGCCACACCTGCCAGTTGTGCATATCACCCTGGGAATCGTTCTTCCAGTTGTCGGCGAAGCTGCCGGGACCCGCGCACGGAGAACTCGGCCAGAACATCCGCGAAGGATCGTATTTCGCCACCATGCGGCTTTGCAGTTCATGGCGCTTAATCAGTGCCGACTTGTAGTATTCCGGGTCGGCATTGGTCTCCTTGAACCATTTCAGTGCGCCGATGCATTCGTTGTCCCCGCACCACAGCGCGATCGACGCATGGTCGCGCAGACGGCGCAGCTG
>JAGBFY010000182.1 GCA_017936245.1 Kiritimatiellia bacterium | reverse complement strand
TACGACTGGCTGCCGTGGGACAAGGGATCCGTCGGCGAGGTGAAGGCTCTGGGAGACAGGAGCGATCTTGAGAAACGCAATGCGTATCTGCGCAAGTATTGGGCTGTAAGGAAAGTGAGAGATGCGGAGCGTTTTGCGGATACATGGCGAGAAAGGTATCCGGGGCATCCCGCGCCGAGGTTTATGGAGGCGTATGAGGTGAGCGAATACGGACGCGCACCCACGGATGAAGACATGAAGATGCTTATGGGGATGAGTCGGGAAGCGCATCTTTAGCGGATGGCGGCAGGGTTTTGGCAAAAACATGATTGTTTCTTGGATAAAAGATCACTTTTTCTCGTTTGCTATGTGATATAATCCTTCACAAAGAGAGGAACTATGTGACATGAAGGTGGAAAGCGCATTCTCGAATTTGCGTCATGCGTACAAGCCGATTGCAACAGTCATATTTTGTGCTTGTACATGGACGGAACCGGTTTTCGCATCGTCAGCCAAGTCTAAAGAACTTGACGGCTACGACAAATATGCGGAGACTGAATCCTACATCACGGCCACGCCAATGAAGCTGTTCAAGGCACGCAAGTTCGAGGCGGGGGCTCCGGTCAAGTTCTCGACATATGTTATGAAGAACACCGATTTGAACTCGGCTCCGGTGTTTCTGATGCTCGAATTCAACGAGAAGTCAACTCCTGCTGCGCTTGAAAAATATTCGGCGGAGAAACTGATTCCTCCGGGGTTGGTGGTGTTTGTTTCTAATGCGAGCATAAAGCCTACGGTAAAGGGAGGCTTCCCCAGATACATGCGCGGTGTGCTTTTCGGTAATGTCGGAAGGGGATTCCCCGATATGGTAGTCGAGGAACTCTTGCCGTTTGCGGCGGCGCAGGCGAAGGTGAAGATTTCGGAAGATCCCGACATGCATTTTGTGGCCGGAAGTTCGGCGGGGGGCGGTGCCACTGTGAACATGCTGTGGTACCGCAACGACTTCTTCCGCCGGGGATATGCCGTGAGCCCTGTCGTTCCGCATGGACTCCCAACTCTTGTCCGCATGACGGAGTCGAAGCCTATGCGCATATACATCACTACGGGCGACAGGGAACCTGATCGCATCATGGGGGATCTCTTCTTCGGCGACTTCCAGCTGCGTGCTGCGTTCGACTATGCCGGATATCCCTGTGAACTCGAGTATTTCCCGAATGGTGGACACAATGCGGGAAAGGGTTCGCCCGAAACGATGCGCAGGATGCTGGGCTTCGTCTGGAAGAACTGGGAAACGGAAAAGATCACTCCGCCGCGAAATCCCGTCCGCGTCGCTTCGCTTGTTGCAGGGCGCGGTTGGGAGAAGGTTTCCGAAACCGTACCGGCGCAATGTCCCGTAAGGGCGGCCGGAGGCGAGTATACGTTTGAAGGGGGGAAGATATATTTCACGAAGGATGGTGAAAAACGTGTCACCGCCAGCGGATTCCAGTGCATCACAGGAATTTCACTCTCCTCAGATCTCTGGAAACTCTATGTTTCGGACAAAGGACGGCGGCATGTCTCCGCCATGGTCATTGCGAAGGATGGTTCTCTCGGCTTCCCGTTTCGCCATGCAGAGGTTGTGCTGCACGACGATGCCAAGCGCCTCGGTCCTACGGACATTGTCACGCTTGCGAACGATCGCATCCTTTTTGCAACAGAACTTGGTGTGCAGAGTGCGATGTCGTTCGGTGTGACGGATATGATACTGCCTCTCCCTGGTGATGCTCCGGCAGGCCGCGTATGGATGAAGGGGAAGACGCTGTACGCCGCATCGGGCAAGGACGTGTTCCGTAGGGAATTGCGTGTTCCCGTTGCGGATGAGAACCGTATTACAGAACCGGACAAGGCCTATTATGCGATTGAGGGGGAAAACCGCAACAGCAGCCATCTTGACCAGATTGCTCCCGCGATTGAGGCGGAGCGGTCAATCGTGATAACGAACAGAATAGTGAAGTAACTTCAGTTGGAGGATAGTCATGTCAATGCAGACCGGTGTCAGCAGGAGGGGGTTCATGGGCGGGTTGTCCGGTGCGGGGGCGATATTCGCCGCTGGCGGAGTCGGTGTTCCGTCCGGTATGGATCTTGGAGAGGAGCGGATGCGCTTCGGTGTTCTTGCGGACATCCATATCGCCACCCGCGCTCAGCAGCCGTATTTCGAAAGGACTTTGCGAAAGTTCGACGAATGGAAGGTTGA
Source organism: Kiritimatiellia bacterium (assembly GCA_017936245.1). Classification (GTDB taxonomy): domain Bacteria; phylum Verrucomicrobiota; class Kiritimatiellia; order RFP12; family UBA1067; genus UBA1731. Next base: position 4,687 of record JAGBFY010000182.1, on the reverse strand, counting down.
TGGCGTTGTCGCATGTGGCGATCTTGCCGACTATGCAATGGAACTTGAACTTCAGCTTCTTGCGGATACGTGGTTCAAGGTGTTTCCTGCTGGACGCGGGTCTGACGGCCGCCCTGTTGCGAATCTCATGCACTACGGCGACCATGATATGCAGGATGACCGCTATATCAATTTCAAGGACGCTGTCAAGGAATGGCCGGACGAAAAGATTCGCCGTGACAGTGTGATGTTCACGCATGACCGTAAGGCTTCATGGGAACGCTGCTTCAAGGAGCCGTGGTCCCCAATAGCCGTAAAAGAGGTCAAGGGCTATACGTTCGTTCTTTCCCATTTCACGAGAGGAGAGCCCGGAAATGCCGTCGGGAACAACGTGCCGGGACTGAAGGAGGCGATGGCGGCTCTGAAACTCGACCCAAAGAAACCTGTGTTCTATTCCCAGCATCGCATCCCGCGCAACACCGCCTGCGGTCCGCTTGTGTGGGGGCAGGATGATGGAAGCGTGACGAAAATACTTTCCGGATATCCAAACGCCGTAGCGTTCTGTGGGCACTGCCACATGGGCGGAGCTTATGAGAAGAGCATTTGGCAAGGTGCGTTCACCTGTGTGCAGGTGCCGTCTCTGCGGTATTGCGTGACGATGCAGGGACGTGAGAACGGCTACAGTCTCAAGGACCGTCCGAGGGTCGTCCCCGCCAATCCGTCGAAATGCATGGGTTCAATCGGCAGCGGCGAATGCCATCAAGGGCTTCTATGCATTGTCCATGACAATGCCATGGTCATCCGACGTTGGGAGTTCACCCACGACAAGCCTGTCGGACCGGATTGGGTGGTGCCGATTTCATCGTTCGCACTGCCGCCGCACAAGCGTCCGTTTGCTTTCGCCAACCGTGAAAAGGTTGTCGGAGTCGCGGAGTTCTCCGCCCGGGCGAAAGTGACTGTCGGCAAGCCCGTCAAAGGAAAGAAACGCGACAAATCGGAGCATATGATGACGCCTGTGTCTTTTCCGCCGGCCATTCCTGCGAAGGATGGCTTCCGTGCGAACGACTATGAGGTTTCGCTTGAGCAGCGCCATGGCGAAGTGGAGAGAGTGCTTCTCCAGAAGAGGGTGTATTCGCCGATGTACCATCGCGGAACGGAAATGGATGTCAAGCCGGTTACGTGCATGTTCGCTGCGGACGAAATTCCCGCAGGATGGGAATTGCGTTTCACGGTGCGTCCCGTAAATGCTTTCGGAAGAAAAGGCAATCCCATTTCAAGCGACTGGAGGAAATTTTCATGAAGAGGGTTCTTGCAACAGCGCTTGGAGCGCTCTGTGCATGCACTGCCGACGCTGATGGATTTCAGATCGTCGAAAACGGCAGGCCAGTTGTCGAGATTGTGCAGACCGGCAATGCGCAGGTTGATGCAGACATCGCATTCTTCACCAATGCAGTCCGTCGCTGCACCGGTGCGTCAATCCCGGTGGTCGGCAGGCGCAGCGGCGGGAAAGATGCGATTGTTTTCAAGCTCTCCAGTGCGTCGGCGTTCGAGATGGATCGCCACTCGATCGGCTTCCCCGACCATGCAACGATGATGATATCCGGAACGACGGATTCCTGCCGGTGGGCGCTGAACAGAATTCTCGAAAAGGATTTTGGCGTTGTGTTTTGTTTTCCTGGACCTTACGGCACGCATTTCCCTCAGAGAAGGAGCGTATCAGTAGAGCGCATGCCTTTTTCCGGCACGGCATCGCTTGCCGTTGAGCGTCATCTTGAACACGCCGATCCGTACTGGGAGAGGTGTCTTGGAGGACGTGAACTCGGCAAGCCGGGTCAGTTCTACGGACATTCCATGAATCGGTTCCTTCCGCCGGAGAAATATCGCGGTACACCTCTTGCGAGGAAGATATTTCCCGAAAAGAACGACAAGCGCCGTGATATTCCTCCAACGCAGAAGGTCGCATGGCAGCCCTGCTTTTCAAGCATGGAGGCCGCAGAGGAGGCCGCGAAGAACATTTGCGCATGGCTTGACGCGAATCCCGCGGAAAGATGCTGTTCGATCTCGGTGAATGACCTCGGTGGCTATTGTGAATGCAAGGCATGCGAGAAGATGAACGGCGGGTTCGGGAAAAAGTGCAGGATATACACGCATTTCGACAGCTTCTCGGACGTCTACTACACATGGGCGAACCGCGTTGCGGAACGTGTCGTCAAGAAGCATCCCAATGTTGTGATCGGTCTTCTGGCGTACTGCAACACGACCGATCCGCCGTCCTTCCCTCTGCATGAAAATCTCATGCCGTTCCTCTGCACCGATAGTCATCAGCTGATGGATGATCGTATCGTGAAAACAAGATATGAGCATTTCGCTGCTTGGGGTGCGAAGTGCCGTCACATCGGAAACTGGGGCTACGATTACGGAGCACCTTCCTATGCACTTCCCCGTCTGTACATCAAGCCGCAAGGGCTGTTCTTCGACATGAAGAAGTCCGTATGCAAGTCCCTTGACGGCTATTTCGGCGAATGCATGAATCTTATCGGCGAAGGTCCGAAGCACTACATTCTGTACCGCAGAATGTTCAACGCCGACTGCGACACCGCCGCCGAACTCGACCGCTGGTATGATGCATGCTGCGGCAGGGCGGCTACTCCTTACTTGAAGGAATACTTCAGGCTGTGGGAGGATTTCTGGACCGGTCAGCACATCAGGAAGAACAACAGCTGGTATTCCGGGATCAAGAGCACGTATTTCCCGTTCCGGAATCCGGCGCAGTACCTTGTCCGCTGGAACCCCGCCGACATGGTCAAGGCTTCAGAACTGATGGCAAAGGCTGTCGCGGCCGCAAACGCCAACGGGGACGCCAACCAGCGCCGCCGTGCATCGCTGATGGCCGAATTCCATGAATACTATGTGACTAAGTCCAAGGCCTGCGGCGCGGATTTTCCTCGCATCCCCGATGCGGCTACGGCGGTGCGTTTCCTTGAGGCGCTGCCGGAGATATGCGCTACAGCCCGCCGTCACGAGGAGATCGCCCAAAGCATCATTCGAAGCAAGGATTACGAAAAAGACTACAAGGAGCGCGGTTCGTGGAACTGGCAGATCAAGGGATTTCTGAAAAAGGCGGGTTCAATGGCGAATTCTGCCATCCTCTCGAAACTCAATGCGGCGGTGCGCCATGCGCCTGCGTCGGAATCCGTGATGGACGCCGTGAAGAAAGTTGTGGAGGACAAGCGTGTAATACCGGAATTCCGGGAACGGCTTTCCACGCTTGTACGGGTGCAGACGCTTCCGAATCTGGCGGAGGGCATTGAATCGAAGAGGACCGAGAACAGTTTCCTCTGGGATTTCCCTGAGCTTACGGAGAACCGTCAATTCTACATCTCCTTCAAAATCACAAACAAGCGAGTGGGGAAACAGGGGTATTGGATCTATTTTGCCGGATGGAGCTTGAAGAACAGGAAGTACCGCGGCCATGACGAGGTCATGCTCACGCTCGGACCCGGTGAGACGCAGATCGTGTCGTTCTTCGGAAAGATAAATCCAGGTTCGAAAGGCGGTCAGCTTGGAGTTGTTCCTCATCCCGTCAAGCTTGACAGCGTTGATGAGCTTGAGGTTGCTGACGTAAGGCTTTGTGAAGTTGATTCCAGAAAAGAAAGGAGCGAGTGATGAGAAAGGTATGTATTGTTTCGACATGCGCGTTCACTGCGGCTTTTGCCGCGTTCTGCGACACTGCGGTATGGCTAGAGTCCGGTACTGGCGGCTGGAGTTCTCCTAACCGATGGGTGGATGGCAAGGTGCCCGTTCCGTCTGCGGACAATCCATGGACGGTGACAATACCTGATTGCGCGAATGCTGTTGTGACAGATGCAGATAAAGAGTATTTTGAGGCGTTGGGCAAGTTGAACATCAACTCCAACGCGGTGCTCACCGTTACCAACGACGCTGCCCTTGCACTTTCCTGTCCGTTGACGGGTGGGATCGAGATGCGCATAGTCAAATTGGGCACCGGCACGCTTACGCTGAAATATACGCAAACCAAGTACCAATTCAATACCGAAAAAGCAGGCAGCAGATGGGAGGTGTATGACGGTGCGTTGGCCACCGATTCCTGCGGTTTGGCCGGGCCGATTGAATTCAGATGCCCGGTTGGTGTGTGGGTACCTGGAGTATTTAGATTGGATACGGCATGCCAGGTGCAGTTGAGGGGACTTTACGGGGATGGCACGGTTGAAATTCCAAGCAGTCTGGAAGAGCCTCTTGTTTTTGCACAGAATCAGGCCGGTTCTCCAAATGATTTTTCGGGGATGTTCAAGACTGACAATACGTCCTACAAATTTATTTTCAACGGTGCGTATCAGAAAATTTCAGATCCTGATGTGGCTGGTAGTTTGAAATCTCCGGAAATAGGAGGTGGCGCTCGTCTTGCGCTTACTGCATTCCCCGATACGCTTCAGTTTCGCAAGTCGGGAACGTCGGAACTGGAATACATTGGAAATGGTCAAAGCGTTGGCGGGAAGATAAGCTACGTGAATAATGTTTGTCATGGCAAATTGAATGCAGGACCGGATGGAGATGTGAAATTTACCACCAAGTTCATATTGAATGCTTCCAAGATGTGTGTGTTTGAGCTTACGGGAGAAAATAGGACTGCTTCCGAATTTGCCGGAACGGTGTATTACAGTAGCGATGAGGAAGTATGCTCTGGGTA
>JAGBFY010000181.1 GCA_017936245.1 Kiritimatiellia bacterium | reverse complement strand
CGGCCAATGCAATGGACGAAATAAGTTTTGCGAGTTTCATGTCTTTCCTTTTTTTTTTTTCTGTTATCGACTACATGGATCGGGTCCATGGAAACCACGCACCCTCCCCTTTTCAATAGCCGCATATCTTACCATTTACTGCGCTTCATTCAAAGCAGAAAATCATCAGCATTAATACTGGCACTACCTCACCATTAGTGCTAACCATGCCTCAGCATTAATGCTGACCATACCCCACCATTAATACTGACCGCTCTTCACTTAGCCTTCTCACCGCAGGGACAGACCCTTCAATCATAATCCTCCCTTCCTGGTTTCTTGCTACTTTTTTGATTTCTTATCCCATTTAAGCTGCTTCAGATGAAGTGGAGCGTTGGCCGTGCGTTGCGTATGTTTTCACCATTCCCAGCACAAATTGCCTCACCTTCACCGTAACGTCTCCGAAACAGAGCGAATGCCTGCTTGCCATCTCTTTAACAAACGCCTTGCTCCCGATAATCATGCCATTAACAAACCGTCCATCCCTCACAGCAAACCCGCCATCCCCCACATTCACTCCAAGCAGGGACAGACCCTTCTTGGCTCGGGTGTCGCCTTTTGCCGCCGCGCCGGGTGCGCTCCATTTGTAGTCGGCTGCACGGGTGACCAATCCAGCCCTTATCGGATTGCCGTGGATGTAGGCAATGAGATTGTTAAGATACCTGCCGTCCTCAACAAGAACACTCTTGAAACGCCCGCTCCACAATGTCCCTTCATGGCTGTAGTTTGAGTTGTACCATTGCGAAACGCGCTGCTTGAGCGTTTTCATGAACTCGCTCAGGTCGCCCATTCTTGCCCGCAGTTTCTCCAGCTCGGCGGCAATGGCCGTGTCGTCGCCCTCTTCTCTGAATCCGGCAAGACGCTTTTCGAGTGCCGCCCGACGATCCTCCCCGTAAAGGACACCCACCCTTCTCAGAATCTCGCTTTCCGGAATTTCGCCCTCTTGCTTGGGAACCCTTACGCACAGATGGAAATGGTTGTCCATCACGAATACTAAAACTGTTTTTTTTTTACAATAATTTCACAAAAACCTGAAAATCTGAAAACCATTGACTATACACTTGGGAACCATAAATTCTCACATATTATAGAGACGATCTGGACTAATTCTCAACCAATGACTATCGAGTGAAGATTCGACCACACGAAATCATGCCGCCAATGGGATGATCATGCCGAAAACAGAGATAAATTCCAAAATCAGAAAATGCAACCCGTAAATCAAACTCTTTTCAGGGATCCTCCCCAATTATTCCACAGAAACAGAATCAACAGAAACGGATGCCGAACCTCGCTGTTCAGTTCAATCTTGCGACGAGAATCCAGCAATCGACATACCCTTAATCAGTTTCTCCATCGTCCCGGTTTTACGAAGAGCCTCAAACCATGAATACACCACTATGCCACATCCATTAGAACGTCCATAGGCAATCTGTGCGGCGAATTCTTCAGCGCTCATGGCGGCACGCGGATTCACTATCAGCGAATACTTCAAGTTAGGTTGCCGTTCGCCAAACCAATTGCGATGACCTTCAAGCACCGACTTCACTTCGCGTTGGGTCTTCTTGTACGCCTGCGAAAAATGCACATCCGAGCATCCGGAATATCGCTGCGCCGCACATGATATGATGTTGTGCGACACCACCCCCGGACGAGTGGGATCAAGTGCCCTCACAAAGTCACGATAGCGTCTGAACACCGCCGGATGCACGGGGCGAAAATCATGCGTTTCAGGCTCATCAGCCAAATACCATGCGATCAGGCATCTTCTCGGAAGGTACAACCCTATCTTCTCCGCTATGCGGGAATAGTTGCATTGCCTCACATCTTCACGGTTCACCGACACGTACGTTTTCATTCCACGCGATTCCAGCGCATCAAGAAAACGCGACACCCTCCCGTCGACCATACCTCCATCACGCGCATATGAGTGGACACAATTGAACCCTAGCGCCGAAACCCGGTCAAGGTCGCTTTCACGGTCAACGCCATATATGGCGACAAGATCAAAAGTTTTACCACCGAGATCCACACTACCGCCCGCTCCGCCCCAAGAAACCTTCGGCAGTTCGGGAGCACAGGAAACCCATGTCACGGCACGCGCGGCATTTCCCCGTGCATCCTTTGCAGAAAGGTCAAGTCTGGACACGCCGACCGGCCAACCGTCTTCAGGCGGAAGCACTTCCACCTTGTCGCTCCGCCGCCGTACGGCAAGGGCAACACCATCAAGTTCGGCCGAAACACGTACGGTATCCTTGCCTACCGCGAAGCGATAGTGCTGCATGGACGTTGCCATGCAATCTGGCGCACAACGCAATACTGGCGGCTCGCAATCCACCGTCGCAGACATCGTCTGTCGGAATCTCCATGCAGGCGTCGCATAACCTGAACCCGTTGTCACGCGCCAATACCAGATGCCAGACGGTAAAGGTTCATTCCATGCCACAAACGGAATGGCATCTGCACGACGCCGCTTAAGCGTTGCCCCTTCAGGGAACGACGGATCACGCGATATCTCAACTGTCACGCCAAGGGGATCTTCGGTATACCAAGCAAAATCAGGCGTATTGTCGGCGATTTCCGCACCATCGGCTGGATGCCGCAGCACTGCGGTCATTTCCGTAGATATCAGCCGACAGCACAACGGATGCACCTTCTCCTTGGCGGAAGCCTCCTTCAGCACACCGAACGAGGCTTGCGTACCCGGATCCATTACCAGCAGCCTCTTCGTCGAAACCTTGCCGTCGGCGGGATAGCTTCGGTTATAGTTGCCGTTCACCATACCCTTCACGCCGAGCAGATAGAGCTCCACATATCCGCCCGGCTTCTTCTCCATGTCTTCCGGCGCGAATTCGAACTCGGCACGCACATAGCCGGTGACATTTGTCGCCTTTGCCCATGTCTTGCCGGAGTATTCGGCAAGCACGCGGTCTCGGCCATTCGGCAATGGCAACGGCACACACCAGCCCATCGCCTCCGCTTTGCCTATGTCGCCCCACTCACGTTCGTCAACGGCCAACGCCGCACAGGCGGCAAGACCCACACAGAGTGCTATCGAACTGCGCATCCGCACCTCCAGACTCTATCTTACCGAAATGACAAAACCGCGTATCTTGCGCACTTTTACGGCAACATCACCGTCTTCATCCACGGAAAGCACGCCTTTGCAGCGGTCCTTAAGCTCTCCTGCGAAGGCAAGCGAGATGTTCTGCAGGGCATCCGGCGCCAGCATGCCACCGATTATGAGTTTCTGCGCCACACGATCAAACGCCTCCGGGAACAGACCGTCACTCGCAATGACAATATCCGTACCGGGCGAAAGACTTACGCATGATGCCGTAATTGACGGAAATCTGTCGACGGCAGATGTGATGTCAAAGCATATCGTGCCGTCCGTTTCCGTCACGAGTCCGCCGTCTGCGGCAATGACACATGCATTAGTGACCGTGACGTATCCGGCCTTCACCGCTCCGCGACGCCTCACTTCCTGCGGCATTATCGCATCTCCGCGCTTTGTTCCGGCAAGCAGAAGGTCGATGTCGTTCAACACCAGCTCGGGCGTATCGTTCGGATCGAAACCGTTGAACGTGACGGTATGCGGCACACGCCTGAGGCGTTTACACGACACATCGCGCAAAGCGATTCCCGTGCCGCCCACAGCATCGACGCAAGGCACATCCGTTCCATACCAAGTAAGATCAGCACCCAACGGATCATACTTGTAGCACGTACGCGTAACCTTTGCCGCAACATCATTGCCTACCTGACTGAACTCCACAATGGCGCATCTGGTATATCCATCCCGCCACTGAAACTGGCAGGTGATTGCACCGGTCGTCGCGTTCGTCTTCTGGTTGTAGGAATTGGCGACGACCCACTTGCTGTCGGTTTGAGTTCCGCCCATACGTGCAGAAAAACCGGTCACGTCTGAAAGTCGAACATCGCGCCATACAGTCGTCGCGACATTTGTCAGACATTGCGGATATGTCGTTCCGTACTCATACCGATACGGGCGTTCCCACACTCCGGTGATATTGCGCAGCGCAATGGCCGACGAAGTTGGGATCTCGGCAACAGCAACCGCTGAACCGATTTGGGAAAGATCGGTACCCAGCTCCTTGTAGTACTGGCGTACACAGCGCGTTATACATGCATATACATCTGCTCCGAACTGCTGAAAAACAACTTCGGCGGAATACAGGATATTATTTGCGGCCGGCGGCTTGACATACTGGAACTGGCAGGTGATGGCACCGCTGGAGTTTGTCTTGAAACAATAAGCCGAAACATCCTTCCATGCCGTCCCGAATATGCCTCCGGCCATCTGAGCGGAAAAACCCGTTACTTTCGAAAGATCCGTATCCTTCCAAACTATAACATTCGTTTTCATCAGGCTGTCTTCATATACCGAGACCATTTCATACGAAGACTCGTTCGCATCAGAATTAGACAGCGTGAATGTTTTGACAGCTCCCTGATCCGCAGAGTCGCGCAGGGTACAACCGAGTTTGCATATGGCAAGATAGGCTCCATCAACCGTATTGGTCAACGTTCGCAATGTACCATATCCGTCGAATTTATCACCCAACTCCTTATTGTACTGATATACATTCCTATAAACCTTTGCGATGACATCCGCACCTGACTGCCTATATGTAACGGCAATCATATACAGAGGTCCGTTCTTGTACTGATACTGCACTGTTATCTCACCAGATGCATTTGTAGTGTTGTTGCCGATGAACTGCGGCGTACGCCATTTGCCGCCGACGCCTGAGCCGCCCATGACTGCAGAGAAGGATGTCACATCCGCAAGCGACACATTCCGCCAGATTACGGTGTTCGTGTTCATCAGGCACGGCTCATACAGCGGAACAACTCCTGCATCCGGCGTAATGGACACATTGTTCAGCGTGGCGTCGCACGGCACGGAAAGCGAAGCGGAGTCCGGCCCCACAAACTCAAAAGAGCCTACCTTCGCAAGTTCCGCAACCTCCGCTGTATCGGAAACGGCAAGGTCATGCACCCGTACATGAGTCGGCTCAGACCCTTGGACTCCAGCCGTGAAGAGCAACAACGTCACCATAGAAGCATACGCCATATTGCACATGTTGAAAAATCCTTTAATGTGAATAAAACGCCACTATGATAGCAAAAACATTTTTTTTTTCAATGAGATAATTTAATTGAAACCGCTACTCTCAAGCTATGCGGCATTAGTCGAAGTCGCTCATAACGGCCTTTATTATTATCCCATGTTATGTCAAACCGCCGCCTTACACCAAGCGGATGAGACGCGCCATGAGCATAGCGGCAAGATTGCGCACGGATGCATGTTCGGGCTGATGTATCTCGCTCTCGAACATCATCACCGCCTCAATGGAATGCGACATTCCAGTTTCATCATCACACTGCTGAAAGAACGATAATTATCTCTATACGCCTTTGTTCCCGGAGCGATGCCGCACACCTGAAGCGTTCTCTTAGCAGGCGAAAACTCCTCTTTCCTCTCAACAGACAGTCTACCGCCCTTCCCCACAACTCCCAACAACTCCTTTATAGCCAAATCTATACTCGAATCCGATTCCGTCCCACACTATTTTGGTTCGATATTTCTTTTGTCAAGGTATTTTATTACTTATACTGCTTTTTAGACATATCATCCTTTCACACCTCTCCACAGCGAATATTGGATGGTTTTTTTACAGAAACAAAGCCAAAGAGAAATCCATGAACAACAAAACAGCAGAACACAACCCTGGCGCGTCGGATTCGGCGCACCTCTTTTGTACACGGATTTCGTCGGCAGCAGGGTGACGGGCGGCGAATCGAGGCATGACGAATCGCATATTCCCTTATGTGTTTCGCGCATCCGCCTGTAATGAAAAATCGGCCGGCCGGTAATACAAGAAAGCTCAGCTCCTTGTGCAAGAAAGCTCGACTGATAATGCAAGCACTTAAACTGGCGTCATTTTACCCTATAACTGGCGGCATTTTATGGTGAAATGGCGCCAAGTTGCATGCTTACACCGGTAGGGGCAGGAGCTTTCACCTATGGCTAAACATTCTTACACCCATGACCGATTTAACTTTCACCCGTGACGAACAACGGTCAGGCAGTATTCCGGGCGGCATTCGGCAGTATTGGCAAGCCGAAAGGACAATACTCCGCCCCGAAGCCCGGGGCGTGTTGTTCTCAACGCACCGAAATGCCATGACAACTTTCGAGCGTTCCACCCAAAAGCAACTTGCAAAGCGCGAAGCTCCAACTACCAAAAGCCAACGAAAGGAAACACAGATTCACACAAGGATCCGCGTATGCCGCCTTTCAGCATGACAAGAACAAGATTAGTGACCCTATTTCATACATCTTTAGCAATCAGAAATGCCTCTTCAAGGGACTGACCCGGCATTACGGATATGATATCAGTCTGGGCGAGAAGCGCAGGCAGAAGAAGACTGTTCACCTCCGCAACACCTCCCATCTCTGAGTTGAAGGAACATACCAGCATCCTGCCTCCGTCTCGCCATTCGAGATCTGCGCCGGGCACAACGGAGGATATAGCCGCCGCATCCCCTGGTGCGGACGAAAGGGTGTACACGATTCGGTCTGTCCCATGCGTTATGGCGGCAACCGTATCCATCCTGACAAGCCGCCCCTTGCCGACGACCGCAACATGCGTGCAGAGGCGCTCCACATCCTCAAGATTGTGGGACGACACGACAACCGTGCGCCGCCCTCGCTG
>JAGBFY010000180.1 GCA_017936245.1 Kiritimatiellia bacterium | reverse complement strand
CTTCTGGGCCTCCTTGATGGCCTTGCCGCCCCAGGTACCGCTCTTGACGTAGTCGGCGACCTGATCCTTGCCGAGAAAGTTCATCGGAATCATGGCGAACTGCATGGATGCGCCGCCCTGGATGAAGCAGACCGACCAATCGTCATCAAGTCCGCAAAGCTCCTTAAAAGTTGCAATCGCCTCCTGATGGATGGCATCGTACTCCTTGCCGCGGTGGGACATTTCCATCACGGACATTCCACTGCCCTTGTAGTCGACGAGCTCCTTCTGGGCCTCCTGAAGAACTTCGAGCGGGAGCACAGCGGGACCTGCCGAAAAATTATAGATTCGTGACATGTTGTCAATCTCCTTTGATGTGAAAAACGGCGGATATTTTACTCTTTTCCCTTTGCCGTTGCAAGTCGCTTTGACGGGAAACATTTATCAGCATGCCCACTGATATGAGCGCCGACATAAGATTGGTACCTCCATAGCTTATGAACGGCAGAGCCAAACCTTTGGTTGGCAGAAGACCTGTAACAACACTGATGTTGATCATTGCCTGGGTGAAAATGAGAAATGTAACCCCGAAAGCAATGAATTTCCCCAGCCTGTCACATGAGTTGGCAGAGATAATCATGCCACACACAAAAATCGTCACAAAAAGCGTCAGGATGAGTAACGAAAAGACTATGCCCCACTCTTCAGCACCAATCGCAAATATGAAATCAGTATGATTTTCCGGAAGATACATCTGCTTCTGCATGGAGTTCCCGAATCCGACGCCTGTTTCACCACCGTTGCGTATGGCGATCAAAGCCTGATCCAGCTGATAGTTGGCCTCCCGTGCATCCTCCGTTGACACCGTAAGATCGCCAAGCCAAGGGCACCATGTCGAAAGAAGCGATTTCGCTCCATCCGGAAGCCACGCCGCAATGCGCCGCATTCGGTTCGCGTTGGACAGAAGCAACGAACCGACCCCAACAGTTCCGATGCTACCGATGATCAGTATGTGGAGCCAACGCATTCCTGCAACAAACATCAATGCGCCGCCTGCGGCTCCCATAACCATTGTCGATCCGAAATCAGGCTCTATGATCGCAAGCCCCATAGGCACCGCTACAATCGCAAGGGCCTTTGCAGCACCCTTCCAGAAGAGCTCAATCCTCCACCCCACCCTGTCCAGAAATACGGACATGGCGATGACAACCGCTATTTTGGCAAACTCGCTCGGCTGAATGCGAACCGGACCAAACATCAGCCATCTTCGAGAACCATTGACCGGACGAAACCCGAAAACGGCACAAAGCGCAAGGATGATAACGGCATACAGCGCTATCGTAAGCCAAGGATTCTTCTTCCAGTTGCGATAGTCAAAGAACATCGCACAAAAGAAGAGCGGCAACGAGATGACAAGCCACTTTGCCTGCTGCTTTACGAAATAATACTGATCAAACGAAGGTGGTGTTCTCAAACCGACCGGGCCACCGGCGGATGAGAGCACCACGAATCCTATCGCTACAAGCGCGAGGACTGCAAGGCCGAGAACTACACGCGCCTGCCTCACTGCACCTTGGCGTTGGCAGGGAGTTTAAGAACCTGACCGACCTTGAGCGAATCGGTGTTCTTGAGATCGTTGAGATCCATCACGGCACTCGGAGAGACACCATACATAATCGCGATGGAGACAGTATCCTCACCCTCCTTGACGGTATGGGTGAGAGCGGAAGCGGTCTCAGCGGCAGGAGCCTCTTCCTTCACAGGCTCTGCAACAGCAGGAGTTGCATCAGGCGCTGATGGAGCCGCCTCGACAGGAGCCGGTGCGACAGGAGCAGTCACCTCAGGTGCCGATTCCGTCGGCTTGGACTCAGCTACAGGCGCATCAGATGCGGGCTTCTGATCCGCCACCGGTGCAGAAGCGGACTTCGCCGGAGATGGAGCGGACTTCGCTGCGGCCACAGGCTTCTCGGCAGGAATCTTCAGCTTCTGGCCGACACGAATCGTATTCTTCTTGAGCCCATTCATTTCCTTGAGGCACTTGATCGTAATTCCGTTGGAATATGCGATTTTACCAAGAGAATCACCGCTCTTCACGACATATTCCTTGGTTGCACCCTTGTAGGAGGAAACCTTGACAGAAGAAGCCTTGGTGGACTTTGCCTGCTTCTTGGCAACAGGCTGCTTCGCAAGAGACTTCGCATCGGCATCCTTGAGATCTATCTTACCGGGAAGCTTGATCTTCTTTCCGACAAAAAGCTTGTTGGGATTGAGCCCTGGATTGAGCTCAAGCACCTTGCTCTGCTTCAAGCCGTATGTCACGCAGATGGCAGAAAGGATATCGCCACCTTTGACGCGATAAAGCGTATATTCAGGCTCGGCAGGCTTTACCTTGCACTTGCAATCCGAAGCGCCACATGCACAGGGCGAGGTGTGGACGGTGCCGGGCACACACTTGCAGCGCAACGGCTCTGGAGCTGGTGCTGGAACAGGTGCAGGAACGGGCTTGACAGCCTTCGGCACCGGAGCGGGCACAGGAGT
>JAGBFY010000179.1 GCA_017936245.1 Kiritimatiellia bacterium | reverse complement strand
TGAGAACACGGTTTGGACTGATTCTCAAGATTACGGAGCGGATGAAATCTTATAAACCTCCCAAATAACGCTATTTTGCAAAATCACCAGAATCACAAGCGAAATTATCACTCTTTTCAGGGTCCCACCCCAATTATTTGACGCAATACACACTTGTCCCCTTGATTCTTACTTGATTCTTAAAGTTAATCAATTACTCATCAAAAATTCATATTCGCGATTCGCTATATAGGCATGCCCTTTTTCTGTCAAATGCACTCCATCTGTCGGACGAACCAATGATGACTTATCGGGAAGATTCTTCATTGCCGTGTAGAGATCAAGATACTCAACCCCCGACTCTCGTGCGAAATTAGACAGCACAGAGTTGTATGCTTCAAGAAATTTTGGATCTCCATAGCGGACAATACGCCTGGCCTTAGACCTTCCAGATACTATAGCCGCCTGTATTGCAGCCGCCTTACGGCTAGTCAGTGTAAAATTGGAACTAGTTGCAGACACAAGAATAATCCGACCTATTCCTTTAGATTTAAGAAGCTGAATCAAATCCCTAAACCCTGTCTTCAATTGCTCCTGCGACATCTCCGGTTTAGAAAATCCAGAACTGCTCCATGCACGAGTATCATTGTGACCAAGAAAAACAAATGCCCAGTCATACTGACGTCCCCATATACCATGATAAGCCGTTCGCGACGTACAATTTGTACCTCCACGCAAGCGTTCCATCACTCTTTCAATATAGTCACCCCTAACCGCATAGTTGTAAATGCTGACACATCGAGACGAAAGCTCATCTAATTTTGCCTGAAGTTTATCAACATGGTTCGATCCGCGATCAAAATCAGAAAGTGAATCTCCAAGATACAAAGCTCTAACCGGTTTTTGAACAAAATCGGGCAATTTTGAATTAACAGCAAAAGTCACCTGAGCGGCAATAACCGCAACGAAAGCAATAATCATCCGACGCATTATGAAATCTCCTTCAAGATTAATACCTGTACAGTTTGTAACGTCCTTTGTCCGACTTAGGCAGCGTTACCGGCGGACGGTACTTCGGATACTGAATGGCGTTAAGAACATCAAGAAAGCGCTTTACGCGAGATGAAAACTCAAGCCGATCGGATGACGAAAGTTTCACTCCACCGACAAGGATTGTGCGATCAGGCAGCGACGAATCGACGCGAATCGGCATAGCCGACGTCTTCTTACCTTGTGCCTCTTTGAAGAACCGCGCGATACGATCAGCCTGATCTATCGCATCGGAATCTTTAGAGCGAACAATCTCAGCAACCTCAAACTCCTTTGCCCGTATAGCCTTGCCGAGATTCTCCATCCAATCATCGCCATAGACTACGCTAATGGATGCTCCTGGCGAAAGTTTCCGCTTCGCCGCCCCACGCCGCAAATAGGTATCGCAAGCATCCTTGAACGTAACTTCACCCTTGAAATCACGGGAATTGACAATCAACGTCACACGCCCCGGAACACCGGCCCAGCGCGCACAAATGCGTCCTTTCCCCTGAACGACACCGATGTTCTCGAACACCCCAACGCCCAGTCCGCCCACTTCCGCCGACACCCGACATTCCGATTCGCCAAATACGTTTGTCGCAAAACCGCCGTAGAACGGCACAAAAAGACAACCGTCACCGGAAGCGACACCGGCTCTTCCCGTGGCAATTTCCCCCGGAAATACGGCCATATCGACAACGCGGGCTTCGCGCGCGAGATTGTTTACCGCAAGATACGCATCCGTTCCATCTCCGTAACGGGCCACCTCCCAATCCTTGCCGTCTGCCCAAGCTCCGGGCACAGCTTTCCATCCGGCGGCATTCATTCTCACAAAGGCATACGACATCAGTGATGCATAATGCGAGAGGAATCCCCGCGCAGGAAGCGAAGCGCCGGCAAAGAAACTTCGGTGAACGGAACACCGACCCAATGAATTGAGCATACTGTTACGTGAGTCCTTCGGCCACAATTTGAAATCCGGCGCAAACATTTTGGGATTGCATCCTTCCCAAAGCGTCAACCCTTTTTCGCCGACAATCAGCCGGCGACGAAGCGGAAACGGAGCGCGATCCTCCCACGGAGAGGATTCGGCCATTACCGTATCGGCATACAGCTTATCGGAAATGTGCAAGCCGTTGGAATTCGAGATTACACCGAGCCGATACTGTGACTTTTTGCAGGGAAGCGTACGCAGGTAGTCGTAAAGCGCCGCCGCACCCGCTCCGCGAACGATGCCGGCACCGTACTCGTCCCATGAAACATTCGCCATTTCACGCAGTTTCTCACCACGAAACACGCCGCGAGGAAATGCAACATCAAACGCAATTGCCCCAATATCATGTTCCTTCACCAACTGCGCAAAGTCATTGGTAAGCTGACGATACCATGACAGCTCGGGAAACACGAAAACTTCGGTAGCATGATTGAATCCAAACTCGGTAAATGTCTTGCCAACCGCGACTGAATCCGGGAAACGCTTGGCGATTATAGGCGATATCTTGGCAAGAGCCATCACATAATAAGCATTGGCAACTCCGCAGTAGTAACCGTTTCCAAGACGTTCTTCGAGAACCGAAAAAAACGTCTCCTTCGACATTTCGGCGTTCTTATGTTTGTGATACACCCCGCGCCGATCTCGGAAATTATTCTCGGCATCCCACGTATAACTTTCCCGGCCGTTTCCGACAGGCTGCTCCTTGCCGCAGATATCACCCCATGAGCGCGCCGCACCTATACACCAGTCCCATGAAGCGTTCATCATACGGCACACTTCCGAATTGGCAAGACGCCACGAGCCGTAATGTGCGGCTATTCCGTATATCGCAAGATCTACACGCGAATCACGCTTGAAACGCTGCGGATAAAGCGGATAGTAGCGCGCGAACGCATCGCGAACGCCATATTTAGCATTGAAATCAAATGAATGGATCGCCAGCTGATAAACAGCACCCTTCCTTAAGAATGCCGCATGAACGGAAATCTTAAGTTCCTTGGCGGTTGCGGAAAAATCGGCGTATGAATCCTTGTTCTCCGCGCCCAAAGCAATGGCACGGCCGTTCTCTCCGCACCAGGCGGCTCCGAGCGGAAATGTATCATCGAGAAAGAAAGCTCTTTTGACAATTCCCGTGAAAGGCTTTTCATCATATCCATCGAACACATGCGTCATGCCGTCAGCAAGCGGAATAGACGCCTCTATCCGCAGTAGCAACGGCTTGTCCACATTGGATACGGCATGACATATCACATCCTCGCCACCGTCTTTGGCAATAGTGCGGCGGACATCGAGACTGACCGTATCTGCATCGACCGGCTTGCCGTCTTTCTCAACTATGCATACCGTCATCTTCGGTGTTGCCCATACCGAACCTGCAAATACAATCGTAAAAAGTAATAGAAATCTTGTCATACCCCCTCCTTATCTTCTCTGGAAAAGTCCATCCGCAGGACATGAAACACGCTCTTCGGTGCCATCGGCATAATAGACGATAAGTGCGCGGCCGAACATAGGATCCTCTCCCATGCCCTCAAAAGCTTCAGTTCGACTGGGTAAAGTCTCTGAAAAATCAGTAACCGGCTCCGGAAACTCCTTCAGCCATTCACGATCGTTCGTGCCAGTACGGATCACTTCAAGCTTTTTAACCGGCTTCGAACCTTTCAACTCCACCTCCAGCGTCTTCGGCTCGTCGGTGATATCGATGAGGAACGGCTCGGCAAAGACAATATCGCCCGGGGACTTGAAGAAACCGACCTCAACGCTCATCAATCCGCCGACAAATGCTTCTGAAGACGAAAATGTACGGGCAATCAGCCGCCACTGGTTGGGATCGCCTGAGAGGCGGCGTTTCACATCGTCATCAAAATATCGTTCAAGAGCAGGATTGCATCCGCTGAAACAGTACACCCTAAACCCCATATCCTTGCCGTTGACCGTGGATATTCCGTGTGCCCAACAAAGCAGATTCGCCGCTTTGATTTTTGTCCACGCCCCGAAAAAATATGTGCGCCCGGTGCGTATACCCGGCACAAGCGCAGACCAGTACGCAAATTCAGGATGATCGTTTACCAGCGTCATCGCTGGAGCATCGGCATTAAAAGGCCCGCCGCGACCTATCGTTGCCACAGCATGAGGCGCATGCTTGGAACTGGGCATCCTCCAGGAAGCCTCTAACAGAAGATTGACGCCCGTCTTCAGTGCGGTTGGATACAATCTGGCCTTCTGCTGCGATGCGGACAATCCCGTAAACGACGTCAAAAGAAACAAAGCGGATATCGCGACAATTTTCATCTGATATATTCCTAATGCTTAACGGAAACTGATAACAGTTCCAAAGCGCGACACGACTTTAGCCATGAACGTAACGCACTCCTCACCATTCATCACAACCGCAACCGGATCAATCGAAGCTATGGAAAGACGGAATCCGCCATCAAATTTCACTTTCTGCAAAAGACTCCCGACCGCATCGGCATACTCCTTCTTCACCGTGCAGATTGCAAGCGTTTTAGCTCCCCATGTCGGCTCTGACGCACATGAAAATCCGACCTTTATCTTCGTCGCCTCACCGGAAACGGCAAACGGCATTCCGGGAGTGAGCACATTGACAATGCCGTATGTAGATAGCGTCGCATCTGTCGTTTCTGCATCAAGCACGATGACGGACTCGGGATCTTCCACGACGACATCAAGTCCGTTGAGAGCATAGGCGTTGGTCACCTTCACATTGCCTTCACGAATCAGGAAAGTACGGTTTGCCGCCGATGCGTCAGGAGTTGCATCAAGCGCCGTCTCGCCGAAGGCGGGCTGACCGTTACCGAGAGCGAGAAGTCCGCTCCCCTCTTTGCAGAATGTACCATAGACCGCGAGCGGCGACGAGCAGACGAGTGTCTTGCCCGACTCAACCTTTACGCGCCCCACGCCGTTGATCCACATCCCGCGGGTAGGCTCGGATATACTCGTCGATTCGAGCGCGCAAAGAGAACCGTACCGTTCCAACGTAAGCGCCTTGGGATCGAACTTGAAACCCGCACCGCCAAGCGCTCGTCCGTCCTTGATAAACAAGGTCTGATTTGTATCACTGAACCCGGCGACAGGTGCAAGCGCATCCGTTTGAGAAACGCGAATACGGCCAGTGAAATTCGTATTCGTATTATCAAGAAGCATCTGCCCGATCGGACTTGCGGCATTTGCCGTCACCAGCCTCATCTCACCATCGCCGACAATCTCAGACTTGACGGTCAACGGTTGGGAGAAATAGAGATGCCACGTTGTATCTCCTTCGATTGAAAGCATGCCATTAAGAGTTGCGCGTGTAAACTGTGCCTGAATAAAATTACTGCCGCCAAACATACGAAGGAGTTTGACATTGACATTTGAACACCCAACTACGAAATACGCTTTATTGCCAATTGAAAGCGACTCACCGGGAAATGTGTAATCAATAGGCTCAAATGGACTATCCTTCAATGTCATCGAGTCAGCTTGAGTGCGCAAAGCAAACGACGCCGAATTTCCTGCCGAAACAAGATAGTGCGCACCTGCATGAGGAAGCCGCCCGTCGGACCAATGCGACGCATTGGTAATCGACACATCACGATAACCGCTGCCGGTGGAAACCTGAACGTATATCGAGTCGGAAACCGTCTGTTTGACAAGTGCGCCGGAATTAAGCGCCAACGACGTTGAACCATCCTCTTCTGAAACATACGATGCGGAAATGGCAGCCTTCTGCGCTTCATCCTTAGGCGTCCATACGAAATCGGACGGGTTGAATGAAACGCCTTTACCAAAGACGAGAGGTTTCAGTGTGGCGTTGGCATTTTCATTTGTAACCGGCTCATAAGATGTTTTAAGGACAACAGGACCGTTTGCCACCGAAACCGAATTGGTAACAACAATCTGTCCAGATGAAATCGCATCGTTTTCGGGCAAGGCGATTTTCACGTCAATACCGCTGATATTGTCACATTCAAGCTTCCCCACTTTGAAAACATCTTCCCCCGTCACTGTTGTAAGCGTACTGTTCTCGCAGAGTTGGAGACGGTTGGCAAGTGTCGTAGTGCCGAAGCCGATTGTCTTTGCGCAACCGTCGGTGGTTTCACTCAAGATGTCGCCGTAGAAACCGGACAGCGATCCCGAGAAGAAAATGCCACCGCCATCTGCGTCTGATGTAATCTTGAAATTCTTTCCCTCTGCGCTAACGATATCAGAATGAAAATTGAGAACACCCCCTGGCTGATGAAGCTGAAATTCCCAAATTGCCGCGCCATAATTGACAATCTCAATCTTACCATAGACATCAGAAACTGCATTAGCCTTGCCTGTACGATAATAGCCCCGATAGCATTTCAACCCCTCCCCGGAGCCCCAATTATCCCATGAGGTCTTGCCTTCCCCATAGGTATACTGGCAAATACGCCCTTGCGAACCACCTGAAGTCCCCAACTCCAATCTTTTTCCTGTAAACACACTATCCACATGCGCCGAATTAATTGTGTTAAGCGTGCGAGCCGATGCCACCGAAAACACCTTTTGAGAATCTAGCTGTTCGCCTGAAGCGCCAGCAGTCACACCGTTGCATTTCCATTGCGCAGAATTAGTAATTGCATCTGCATACGCATACGCACCTTCATTTAGCGAGAGACTATACAAATCCTCACCAGGAAGAGATGCAGCAATTACTGTGGAAGCTATCGCAGCTACGGGTATTTTCATGACAGACCTCCTTATAGATTTTTGCCTTTACAGCCTTTTGATGCGAATATTCCGGAAGGAAATCGCGTCTGAATGATCCTGAAGAAGAATCCGCCCTTCTATAGCTTCACCCCACGGACCATCCTTCTGAAATTCAGGCTTGTTCCATTTCGTCTTTGAAAACGCTTCACGGAATTTTTTGCCGCCGCGTTCAAATTCAAGCACTTTCACACCATTGAGCCAATGTTCGACGTGACGCCCCTTCGAAACGATGCGAGCCTTGTTCCATTCGCCGCGGTCTTTGAGATGAGCGGTGGCATGCGCCGGGAAAAGATAATAAAGTGAAGCTACACGACGGTTTTCGAACGCTTCTGATGAAGTATTTGGCGGAACGGGATGCTCGGGATCGAGAACTTGATATTCAAGCGTCGTTCCTTTCGCATATTCGGGATTGTAAAAATACTTGATTCCGGAATTGACGACTCCGTCCATCTTGAACTCAAGACGCAGATCGAAATCACGGAATTTTTCCACGGTGAAGAGATCGCCGCCTCCGCCGCCTTCCGCACCGTTAAGCGATGTCCATTTCCAGCCGCCTTCCCATTTCCGGTTGGGCAGGCACTTCAAGATGCCGTTTTCAGCCTTCCAGCCTTTCACTTCGCCGCCGCTCTTCTGCGTCCAGCCCGTAAGATCCTTCCCATTAAAGAGCGGCTTGAAACCATCCTCTTCACAGCAGGTACGGCACCCGGAGAGAATCATCGCCGACAATCCGGCAACTGCGCAAAATTTTACATTCATTGTCATTATCCTTTTCTTTGTATCAGGCATGTTCCCAGCCGGGTTCGTACTCACGTCCCCAGAACTCCATCGCCGCTTTTTCTTTCGGCACGCCGGTTACCGGATCGACATTGAGCGTCATCCCGGAACGGATCGAAAGATTGCCAAGCAGCGAAACATGAGAAGATCTTACCGAATCCACAACCGGCGAACGCGCAAGGGACGGATCATGCGCACGGATGGCATCGACAAAATTACTCATGTGCCAATAATCAAGCTTAGGTTTCCATTCCACATTGTTTCCCGCTTTAGCGTCATCGGCCTTCCACATCCTCACGGCATCGCCCACTCCGTCATACATGACGCAGAAATCACGAGGATGGAACAGTATCGAACCCTTCGTGCCGTAGACCATCGCACCGGCGTAAGCGTCACGCGGTTTTTCGCCAGGAAGACACGAAAGACCTTCCCATGTAATCATCTTTCCTTCCGGAAATTCAAGTGACAACATCTGCGTATCCGGCCATTGCCAGTCATCATCTCCGCAGTAGCGTCCGCCGATCGCCGAAACTTTGCAAGGCATATCCAAACCCATCGCCCAACGCGCAACATCCACATAATGAACGGCGTTGTTGGTAATTTCACCCATCCCGTATTTGAAATTCCAATGCCAGTTATAATGAACAAGGCCGATGCGATACGGCGCACGCGGACACGATCCCTGCCAAAGATCCCAATTGAGCCATTCCGGCACGGGAGCCTCCGCGCCCCGTCCGATCGGCTTGCGGTTGTTGCGGTACCATGTGCGGGCGTACTTTATTTCGCCGATAATGCCGTTACGGACTTCCTTGATCACCCGCGCGTAGGCGACAGAACTGCGGCGTTGGTTGCCCATCTGAAATACACGGCCGGTTTTCTTCTGCACCTTGATGAGAATCTCACCTTCCGACGGGCAAAAAGTGCATGGCTTTTCGATATAGACGTCTTTGCCCGCTTCCATCGCCATCCACGCCATCGGCGCATGCCAGTGGTCTGGCACTTCGCCGACAATGCCGTCAATATCTTTGCGCTCCAGCACCTTGCGGATATCGAGCGCTTTGTCGGGGGTCTTTCCGCAAATCTTCTCGACCTCTTTTGCCGCCCAATCGCGCGCACGGCTGTCCACATCGCATACGCAGACAACTTCCACTCCCGGCATTTCCGCCGCCCGCGCCATCGGAGCTTTACCGCGTCCGTTTTCGTGCACACCCGCAACGCAAAGCCGCACCCGGTTGGACGGAGCATCGGCTCCCCATAAAATTTTCGGTGAAATACCTATTAACGACGCTGCCGCCGTTCCCCGCAAAAAGTTCCGTCTATTCATTATTTTTCCTCATGTTTACGAATTGTAGCATTTTTAGCCCGAAAAAGCGTAAGTTTCTGCCCACTGCCGGCGTTGACCGAAAACTCAGCCGATGAAGCAGGAACGAAGAACTGGCATCCTGGACGCAATAGAGATATTCCTGCCTGGCTTTCCAGCTGGCCTTCTCCTGAAAGAACATACAATCCGGAGAATTCGCCATCGGACTCGAATCGACATCCTCCGCAGATATCGAAACGTTCCAGCGTGAAACAATCGGTTCGCGGCATCCCCACAATCAAGGTACGGACATAATCATCCGATTGCTCAACTACCTTCGGCTCGACCATAAACCTGCCTCGCGCATCATCTTCATTGCATCCGTCATAATGGAAGCAGTCGAACATATTCTCGAACCCGATTCCGTAATGACAGGCCTGATCGAATATCTCAAATCCTTGCGGAGTCACCTTTTCTGTGCGGAAAGTGTAATCGGTAGGCTCCTGTATCTCAACGAGCAGGCACCCAGCTCCTATAGCGTGCGGAACACCGCCATCGATGAAAAACGTATCACTGGGCTTTACTTCTATGCGATGCAGCATCCCGAGCATAGCGGGAATATCCTGCCGCTCAAACACTTCACGCCAGGCATCCTTGGTTACACCTTGCTTAAAGCCCATGTAAACGCAAGGCTTTTCGCCGCCGATCTCGCGACCGCCGACAATATGCCAACATTCCGTCTTGCCGTATGGAGAATTGAAAAACTCACGCGCCTTCGCCCGGTCGGGATGACACTGCACGCCAAGCCGCTCGGCGGCATCAATGAGCTTCACAAGTACGCCTAAAGAAGTTCCCGAACATTCTACATGAGCCGCTCCAAGTGCGGCAACCGGATCGGCAGAGATGAAATCCTTGAGCGCAACCTCGCTCCCGGCAAGAAAATTCAAACCTTCGACAATATCCTCTCGACCTGCATTTATCGCCCGCACGGTTGAAATTATCCAGTCTTCGGGGAAATGCGTATCGACGGCATCCGACTTCCCGTGCAGTTCGTCGATGAGACGCCCGCCGTGATAGGTACGCCAGGCGCGCGCACTTTCAAGACGTACCGGCGAATCGTATCGCAAGCCTCGGCTCATCTGCAAGCCCCCGGATTTACGGATTTTACGCGATCTACGACAAGTTTGCGGAACTTGGCCGAAAGCATCGCAAAGAACGCGGTGAAGCCTGTCACTCTCACCACCAGATCAGGAAACTTCGAAGGATCAGAATCCGCCTCAAGTATGCGCTTGGCGTCGATTATGTTGATGTTGAGCAGCGTATTGCCGCTGTTCATGATCCCTTTGATCATAGCGCACATCTTATCCACACCTTCTTCGTCATTCGCGATTTGCGGATCGACTTCTAGCTGCACAGGGGCGGTATTGCCAAACCCCGGCTGAACAGCGGCAATAGAATTACACATTGCCGTTACCGACCCATCGGCGCGAAAGCCTCCGTTGGGGTTAGCTCCATGATTAATCGGCTCGCCCGCCTTACGTCCATTGGGAGTGGCTTTAAGGAGAGAGCCCAGAAGGATCGTATTCGACCAAGAGAACAGCCCAGGAATAAAATTAACGCGGCGATAGTCGCCAGCATGCTGATTAACGAGATC
Source organism: Kiritimatiellia bacterium (assembly GCA_017936245.1). Taxonomy (GTDB): domain Bacteria; phylum Verrucomicrobiota; class Kiritimatiellia; order RFP12; family UBA1067; genus UBA1731. The sequence goes on along the minus strand of JAGBFY010000179.1, from coordinate 5,510 downwards.
CCTTACAAGTTCAGTCCAAAGTTTCGATATCCTAACCGCCCACTTGTCGCCGAGAGAATCGCCGCCGCCGTATCGCTCGGAATGCAGCATCATCTGCCGCACCCGCTCGCCATCAACACCCGAATAGTTTTCATCCAGATGCTGTTGCAACTGAACGTACGACATGCGCTTTTCGCGATCGATACGCTGCTCCACGGCGGCAAAACTGTCCGCAGCCACGGCGATACCGGCTCCGTCGACGCAGATATTGTAGTAGTTGGCGCCGCCGTCGGTAATGTTCACGCCTTTCTTCACCAATCCGTGCTGCATCAGATTCAAGATAAGTTCGGGCTGGCTCTTCGTCTGATAATTAAGGTGGTGCATGACTCCGCGACCGGTCGCATCCACGGCTATCTTAAGGTGTTTTGCGTAAATCGTCCAGAGGGTTTCTGCCGACTTCTCTCCGTCAAGCGCCATCATCTCATTCCACGCCACCTCGAAAACCATCGCCAGATTGACCTTGATGGTGTCGTTCATCGTGTATTCCATGCCCGGAATACACATCCAATGACATCCTGCGGCAACACGACGTCGAGCCAATTCTTTAGGATAGCCGCAGCGCATAAAGCCGTCCATGAGAGCTTTGTCACTCGAATATCGCGGCCAACCCTGCTTGTTTTTAAAGAGAAGCTCTACCGACTTACGGAAAAATTTTTGATCGATTTTGTCATGATAACGAATCGTCAAGTTGGTGGCGATATTCAATTTATCCGCCGCCTCCAACGCCAAATACGAAAGATGGCAAGTGCGGTCATTATCGTTTTCATCCGGCCCTGACAACTGCCAATAACGGCTATCCTGCAAGAAGAGGCAAGCGAGATAAAAAACAGCCTCTTCATCATTTAAAATTCCTGCGGCAATATCTCGCTCGTAAAAAGGGTTGAGCAAATCTTCAAGCTGGCCGCCCGCGCTACCGCGATTATAAGTGCGCGAAATCATTGAAAACCAACAGCACCACTGAACTGCTTCACGAAATGTCGCGGGAGGCGCTTCGGCGATGCGCAAGTCAATCTCTCCCATCGTGCGCAAATTTTCTGACAGCTGAAAATTCCGTTCCGCTTTCGAGAGCGCGATAATCTCTTCTCCTGCACGGCGAATGAATGCGATAATATTTTCAACGACCGCTATTTCCGCATCGTAGAACTCATGATGACTTTCATCATGTTTAGCACGTTCCTCCTTCAGCTCCGACAATATGCCATCCCATCCTTTTTCAAATCCGATTTGAATATCTGGCGTAAAATGGTGGCAGTTGTCGATACCGGAAATAACTTGATAGCGATCAAATATCGCTTGAAGATCCGGGTAAGAATAATCGGGATTCCATTTCGTTCCCACCGGGCGAAGTCGCTCCAAAAAGAAAAATCCCTTTGCCGAAAATGCATCAAGCGCGTCAACATATATCGGATGCTGCTGCAAAATTGAACAGTAGTTTTCACTCCACGCCTTATACCCGTAAATCGAACCGTTGGGATGATTGGGCTTAAGCGTGTACTTGAATTCATCTTGCACCACAATGCCGTAATCATCTTCATCCGCCCCACCGGCCGCCGCCTTTTCGGCCGTCTGTTCAACCTTGCGCGTCCTGAGTAAAGCTATGCGTTCATCGTATGAAAACACACGATCAGCCGGATACTCGTTAATGAACTTGATTTTACCCATAATCAAATCACCTTCACTTCCAATCCCTTCACCTCCAATAAAGCGGCGAGAAGAGCATCGGTTTTCTCCTTCGCGAGAGGCTTCGCCTCAACGCTTAAATCTTCTTTTTGCAGAGCCTCGCGCTTTGATCCTCCGAGCGGATTGAAATTGAGCAGCTCGTAACGCACGATATTATCCATTTTGGCGATATATTCGGCAATAGGCTTTAAGTTTTCAATGCTGTCGGTGACACCGGGAACAAGCGGAGTCCGCACAATCATCGGGATGCCGAGTTTTGAAGTCCGCCCGACTGAGTTGAACACCGTCTGATTGTCGACGCCGGTAAACTTCATGTGTTCGACCGTAGCATTGAGCTTAATGTCGCACATGATAAAATCCATTTTACGGAGAACTGGCTCAATATGCGCCCAAGGAAGCGACATGTTTGTCTCGATGGCAATTTTGATTCCTTCTTTATGGCAGGCATCCGCAAGCGCAATCGCGAAATCCGCATGAAGCGTTGGCTCGCCGCCGGAAAGAGCAACCCCGCCGCCGGATTCCTCATAATAACGCTTGTCCTGTCTTATTTCACGCATCACATCTTCAACCGACATTTCTTTTGATGACATTACCCGGGCTTCAGCCGTACAGCCATCATCGCACCTGCCGCAAGCGATGCACTTTTCCCGGTAGAACAGCTCCACCGGCTTCATCGGAATGGTCTCGGGATTATGGCACCATTCACAGCGCATGTTGCACCCTTGCAGAAACACCGTGGTGCGGATGCCCGGACCGTCGGTCAGCGAAAAGCGTTGAATGTTTGTCACCAGGGCTTTCATGCGCGCTCTCCCGTCTTTGCGTTGAAGGAAGCCTGTTTACCGGTAGGCACATGCGACCAGTCGAGCCGCTTGAGCGCTTCTTCGTTATCCGGATAAAAATCAATCCACAGGTAATGGCAATGCTTCCCCGGCGGCACATCTACGCCATGCATTGAGCCAAGCGGGATATAAAGCAGCTCGCAACCCTTCATTGGAACCGCCTCAAAGTCGATGAGCACATCCATATCATTCTCGGGGAATGAAAAGAAGTACTGATCAAGCATCGGATGGTCGTGGCTTTTCACCGCATCAAAGCCGTATGTTTCCACACTTCCCATGGCAAAACGCGGGATGCGGCGCTGATCTATGCAGCTGCGGGAAATCGTCTTATCGCTCTTGTTGCGGTCGCGATACTGTTTGGAATTACGGTATATCTGGATGAGCGGGAATTGAGTTTGATATTCCGCCGCCAGCTTTTCGTCTTCGCCGGGACGCTTCTTCCAGCGTATCTCAAGAATGTTCACATCGGTAACGGCGGCGACCTCCGCCGTCTTTTTCGGATCGGGAATGAACACCACCCGTTCATGAAACACGTACTCATTGCCGTCTGTCGCAAACTTAGCCTCGCCCGACACGAGCACAAGCACATGATGGATGTCGTCGTCAGGGAACGAAATGACGCCGCCCGCCGGTATGCGATGATGGAACGGCGTACAACCTTCAATGCAACCGCCGAGCAATTCTTCGGATGAAATCCCTCTTACGGTCAAATCCAATGCCACTTTTTTTATTTCGTACTTCATTTTCCGTTAAGCTTTCTGATAATCGGGAACAATGCGATAAGCGCGCATACGGCTACCGCGGTTACAATTGATGCGCGTACAAACTGACCGTAAATCCAACATCCTGCGCCAAACATAAGTGAATAGACGGTAAGTGCGCTGACCGATGTCGCCAAAAGCCCCCACCCTATATCTCTGCACCGCGGCCGTACCTTATCGAGAAATGCCGCCTGCTTAACCGCATCAGTCTGCGGCGTAAGAAGCGTTACCGCCACCCACGCCGTCGTAGTAATCGCCATTACTATCAACAGTCGATGCCATGAAACCATATCAGGATGAACAAGCTGCAGATAAACCGCAACTATGAATGATACCGTCATCGCTGTAATCTCGCTCCATGCGTTAATGCGCATCCAAAACCATCTGAGCAGAAAGATAAGACCCGTACCGGCTCCAATCTGGAGAATGAGATTGAAGAAAGCCCCGACCGATGCGAGAATATCGGTAAGGAATGCCGAAGCAAGCATCAGCACCACCACCGACACCTTGCCCACCACTATCAGTTCACGCTCTCCGCAGGATGGGCGAACAAAACGTTTCCACACATCATTGGCGATATAGTTTGCCCCCATTGAAAGGTGTGCCGCCACAGTTGAGAAGAGCGCTCCTAACATCGAGGCCACAACCAATCCGAGCCAGCCGTTGGGGATAAACCTGAACAACGCCGGATAAGCAAGATCTCCCTTCACCAGATTATCCTGAATATGCGGGAACATTGCCTTGAGCGACTCAAGATCGGGGAAGATGATAAGCGTTGCGAAAGCGGCAAGATACCACGGCCAAGGACGAATGACATAGTTCATCACCAAGAACAGCAAGGTGCCCGCCTGACAATGATTTTCATTTTTAGACGACAGCATACGATGTACAATGTAACCGCCGCCGCCAGGTTCGCTGCCGGGATACCACACATTCCACCACTGCACGGCGACAGGGATTATAAACACGGCCAACAAGGTATCGGTATCGGAAAAATCCGGGAAGAAATTCAGATGGCTCTGCACTACAGGATTTTCCATCATCTTGGTAAAACCGCCGACAGCCGGATGCGACCAGCCAAAGTACATGATCACAAAGGAACCTGCCAGAATGATCAGGAACAGGAAAAAGTCAGTAATAATCGCGCCTCTAAATCCACCGAGAGCTGAATATACGATCGACGAGAAGCAGCAAATCCAAATAATCGTCCATTGATCCACGTTAAAAAGCACCTGCCCCATCTTTACGGCCGGGAGTATGCACCATGCCGTGGTAATGGCATTGAATACCAACCCTAAATATACGGCTCTGAATCCGCGCAGAAATGCCGCCGGTTTGCCGGAATAGCGCAGTTCGTAGAATTCAATATCGCTCTTGGCTCCGGAACGCACCCATAACTTTGAATATATAAAAACGGTAGTCATACCGGTAAGGAGAAAAGCCCACCATTTCCACATCCGCGACATGCCGCCTTCGCGCACAAACTCGGTAAACATTGATGCCGAGTTTGAACTCGTTGCGGCTGCTGCCATAGATATACCGACGAGCCACCACGGCATTGATCTGCCTGAAAGAAAAAAGTCCTTTGCGTCTCGACCCGCACGACGAGAACAGGCAGCGGCGATGCCGAACATCAGCACAAAGAAAAGCGATATGACGAGGTAATCTGATGCATTTAAAATCATGTGCCGATTATAGTAAAATTCATTCGCGAAGTAATTATTGCAAAGTCAAGTGTACTTTCATGCTATCCCATTCCTACAAGATGATATAATAACTGGGCATGAGAAAACATGCATACGGTCATCGACCATTGGATATCGGCACCGCTGAACTGGGGAGCGGATGGATTCGCGGAATACGGCATTTAGCCTCGCGCTCCGCAAAAGACTCATTTTGGCACCGCCATAGCGAAACGTCCATTATATGCTGTCTTCGCGGCGAGTACACCTACGAGCTGCACAATCTTCCGTCTCTGATGCTGACGGCGGGATCCTTCCTTGTGGTTCCTGCGCAGGTCGAACACAGGCATCTCATGGCTGTGGATCCCGTTGGTGATCGACTTGAGATACTTTTGACACCAAATCCACAGCATGTCCTGAGGCATTCAGCATTCGATCCCGATACCTGCCGCTCACTTCATGCAGCGCTCCTGAAAAAAGCGTTGACTCCTGTCAAGTGCAGTAAACCC
>JAGBFY010000178.1 GCA_017936245.1 Kiritimatiellia bacterium | reverse complement strand
TCTTCGCTGTTGTTCTTCGCGTCGGGAGTCCACACCCCTTCCATCAGAATCGTGTAATCGCGCTCGTGCGCGCACCGCACCAGAGAGGCGATTATCGGCTGGAAAAATTCGGACGAGTATGAAACGCCGGGAATGACAAGCCCCACGATACGAGACCGTCCGCCTTTGGCGACAAAAGTGCCGGCCCCCTGCCGCGTGCTTATCAGGCCTTCCTCCTTGAGCTTTTCGAACACCTTGAACGCGGTCATGCGGGAAATCCCTAATCTCTTGCATGTGGCCACGATGCTCGGGAAAGACTTCGGCGACGAATACTTGCCGCCCAGGACCTCCGTCCTGAGCGTCTTGTAGGCCTTCAGGTATTTGACTTCCCCGTTTTTCATTTGCGGCTATTTTACCATCAACCGCACATACGGGAACAAGTGGTATATACCACTTTTGATACACCGGACTTCAATCCCGACGCAGAATGAACCATGCCGTCTCTCCTGCAGTCAAATTCAGGGTAAAGGCACCGTTTTCGACATGCTCCAGCCGCCCTGACCTGATATTCTCGACATTGCAACGGAACGGAAGCCGGAAGCTCCATTTTCCGGTGCGGAGCGCGTGCACGGAAACGAAAGATCCGTTCATGTCCACCTGCACACCGTCTTTCCCGACAGGCACATACGCGCCCGACTCAGCAGCCAGCTTTCTGAAAAACGACGGCGTAAGCCCCGCCGGCTCGCAAACATACACACGAACGCAATCTTCTCCGTCCAGTCTGGCAAGCGCGGGGGCTCCATCCGAAGCGAATCTTGCGAGAACCTTCACACCCGCGACCTCCTTCACGGTGCAGCGGGGGCCTTTGGGAACCGACAGCGGCCCTTCAGGGAAATGACGTCTCGCCTCACCTTCCATCATCGGGCGGCAATCCTCAGCGGAACATTCCGCAGGAATGATGGAATGCGAAAGTTTCTTATCTGTAAAATCGACATCAAACCCGGTCGCCTTGCCGCCGCCATCGACACCAGCCTCGGCCAGAAACACCAAAGTGCGGCCATCGCCGGCCACTTCCTTCACGAGCCGCTCCCTGCGCCTGTCGAACGAACGGAAATGCGCGAAACAGAGCATACGGTAGCCTTTCACGAGAGACGGATTCCGCAGCACGTCTTCCGCGAGATAGAAATCATACGGCACCCCCGATGCCGCAAAAAGCATCAGCTGACGCCTGAGGATGTTCACGACATACGGTCTACGGACAGTCGGGACACCCTCTTCGTCCGCAATGAGCGCCACCCCTGGCCGCCAACCAGAATCGCCGGCGCCGATCAACCGGGACTCGACCCGCCCGACAGCCGCTATGTCGTCGGTAATCTCGTACGGAGAGAACCAGCCGCCGCCCATGTCGTAAAACCAATATCCGCAGTTGCGGGCAAGCATCACTCCGGCATGCTTACGGTAGACGGTCTGCCACATCGCGAAATCGTCGGACTGTCCGAGTCCCTTGGTGGCGACAACTCCGGATGCGGCCCAGGATTCGAGCGCCCCGTACGTTCTGAGATCGAATTCGTTCCAGTACATCTTTCCGTGGAGATTGAAGGATGAAAACGGAAGTTTCGCCTCCGTCGCCATTCCCGGACGCCGGATTTCATAGCCAGGCTGGGGTATGCAGATGTCAAGCACGTCGGAATGGGCGAAAGCCGTAAGATCCTTCGCACCGGAGAACGGCCCCATGCACCACCGTATAGCAAGGGCATCTTTGCCGAGCTCCCTCTTGAATGCGCGGGCGAAATCCTCCTGCGCCCTGAATCCCAGCGTCTTGGAAAACGCCGCAAATTCCATGACAGGCGAAGGCTTCTCGGCGAGATAACGTTCATATTCCGCCTTGGCGCACCATGAATGATCCTCGAACGGAGAATAGAACTGGCCGTCATGATAGCCGGACAGATGCACACCCACGACACGCTTTGCGATGCCCTGTCTCTTGAGTTCGCCCAACAGCGCCGCAATGTTGGCCTTTACAGCATTGCGCCACG
>JAGBFY010000177.1 GCA_017936245.1 Kiritimatiellia bacterium | reverse complement strand
TCAATACTTTTTCCAGAAGGACAGCCATTCCGCTATAAGATCCTTCTGCACTTCTTCAGAAAGAACCGCCTTCACCGCCTCAGTCCGGCTACGGGAGCGTACAAGAGCTTTCATCAGGTCAGCGCGAAGATTCTTGAATGGCTGAAAACGCACTTCAGGAGCGCCAACCTGAAGAAAATATGCAACCGACCACGCAATATGATATTTCAGAATGCGTTCTTCGCTGCTTCCTGAATAGAAATCCGGGTAATCCATCTCAAAAAACGACTGAAGCCACTGCGCTATCTCCGAAGGATTGGACTTTATCGCTGCGACAGCTTCTGGGACTGCATCAAAAACGATTTCTCCATCAAGATTGAAATGAGAATGCTCAAAAAGGACTGCATGCCCCTCATTGAACCATGCAGGCGACTGGATCATGGAACAGGCATAGTCCAGATGCTGGTGCAAGGCCTCATGCCAAACGGTGCGCAGGAGCGTCTCAAAGCCCTGCTCTGGGCAGTACAGCACAAGTTCACGATGCTGCGGGCTCCATAACGCCGCCGACCATTTCATATCCAGCCCGACATACGCAAGGTACTCCTCTCGGGAATCAAATATGCGAACCGCTGCGATATGCGAATCATCCGAAAGCGGAGAGGGAAGCATCTTCCTGTACTCCGCCTGCATCACAGGCAGGCCATTCGTCAAGGCGGAGATGAAGTGCATCCGGGATGCATCCGTCATGTTGTCCACCACAACAACGTTTGTGGCTGACGTAAAATGCCAATCAGAATAGTTGATCACGTTGCGGCGGTAATCCTGCGCAAGAAGTTCCGTCTCGCTTTTCGCGGAATCCCTTTTGTCCTTTTTATCCGGCTTGACCCATTCAACATCATCAAGCCAGACATCCATCTTTTCACCCGCCTCCGGATCGTCGGAAACGAGTGTCACAAGATACCATTCCGAACGCGCCTTCCCCTCGACACGAGGACGAAACGCATACACAAACGCATTCTCATTTGTCGTCGAATACAGCCAAAGTTCTGAAAGATTCTGACGCTGAGACCTACGCGGCTTGACTCGCTCATCCACATCGACAGGAGACAGCACATAAACCGCCTCATCAAGCGCATCCAGATCTTTTGCACCTAGTGCGGCTCCGTCAATGAGCGGAGTCCATTCCATGCGCGTGCGGCTATCTACAGAGGAGCCATCGGTAAGCTTTCTCAAAATCCTGCTTACAGAAAAACAGTTACCTGAACGGTCGCGCCAACGGGCCCGGATTGTTTCAGAACGCCACAGGTCAAACACGTCAAACCGATCCTCAAGATGAAATCCATTCCTCTCGCTCACAAGAAACGCCGTGGCGCGAGGCATCTCAAGCGGCTCCGCTTTTGCATTGGCCAACGTGCCGCATTTCAGCGAGAGATCAGGGAATTCCTTCGGGGGCTGGAATATCAGGCTTCCGAGGAGGAGAATATGGACTGCAGCTGACATGAAAGAACCGATCCGAACAGTATTATCTGCCAGGAAATGTATATCCACGCGAGGAGAATCGGGAAGAATGCGAAAGAACCATACAAAGCGGAACTGTTCGCTACGCCAACCTGCGCAATTATGCAGACCCTGAGCCACAGCCCGAACGCCAACGCTATCACTGCCCCGGACAAAAGCGCCCAACGAGTCTCCACCCTACAGAACGGCATGAACTTGTAGAAGAAACCGAAGCCTAGCGCAGCAAAGCCAAATGTAATTACGAAAGAAACGAGTTTAGAGAACAAGACCGCGACAAGCATATCCATGAACCATTTCGAATACGGAATGTAGCCGGCTGCACTCTCCAAGACATTCTTGATGACGCTCAAAACAGGCATGGACAACGCAAGAGCGGCGAGAACCGGAGCAACAACAGTGACAAGCAGATAGAGGACGCACCGTTTCCAAAGAGGGCGCATACATTTCACTTCCCAAATCTCGTTCATTGAGGTCTCAACCATACCGAAGGTGGAGATGACGGTCCACGCCAGCATGGCAAGACCAATCCAACCTAAAGTGGAGGCATCAAACTGCGCTGCACGGTCGAACAGTTGATTGGAGACTTCTCTCGCCTGGGTTGCGATTGCCTTCGCCGTGTCGCGCTTTTCCTTCCGACGAGCCTCAGGCATGGTTGCAACCACCGACGGATCGTCATGCATCGTCTCAATCTGTGTTATGTATGCATCAAGATGACGGTTGATCTCTTTGCGAGCCACATCACCGACACCACAGACCTTCGCAAGAAGAAGCGACAGACAAAGGATAGGCACGAACGACAGCAGCGAGAAATAAGTCAAACCTGCCGCATGAAGGCCACATCGGGAGTCAATAAAGCCTCTGACAACACCGACGAGGAATGTTCGTGCCTTCCCCATGGGGACAGACCCCTTTTAGGCGCGGGCGAGTTCGCCCTCAGCACGCCAAGCGTAATACTTCTTGAGTTTCAGCTTGGAAGCGGCCTCTTCATCGCAGAAGAACCAGGCATCCTGGTGCATCTGAAGCGCGGAAGCCGTGCAGTACTGGGAAATGCCACCTTCAACGGCAGCGGCGACAGCGGCGGCCTTGTTCTTTCCGAACGCAAGAAGAATAACCTTCTTGGCCTCCATGATGGAGCCGACACCCATCGAGAGAGCGTGCTGCGGAACATCCGCCGCCTTCTTGAAGAAGCGGGCGTTATCCTTGATCGTCTGCGGGGTGAGGGAAACCATGCGCGTACGCGAAGCGAGCGAAGAACCAGGCTCGTTGAACGCAATGTGACCATCGGAACCGATTCCGAGAACCTGAATGTCAATGCCGCCGGCCTTCTTGATCTGAGCCTCGTACGCCGCGCACTCCTTGCGCCAATCCTTTGCGAGACCGTTCAGGACATGGGTATTGGACTTCTTGATGTCGATGAAATCGAAAAGGTTCTTGTCCATGAAATAGCGGTAGCTCTGGTCGTGGGTACCGGGAAGGCCCCAGTATTCATCAAGATTCCACGTGCGAACCTGCTTGTAGGAAACCTTCTTCGCCTTGACGGCCTTGGCCATCTCCTTGTACATGGGCACAGGGGTGGAACCCGTCGCCAGCCCCAATACAACCTTGGGATTCTTTTTGACAGCGGCGGTGATCATCTCTGCGGCCTTGCGGCTCGCCTCTTCCTTGGTTTTGCAGATTACGATTTCCATCTTTCGGTTCCTTTCGTTTGCGCATTTGGCGCAACTGCGTCAGATGCGGTGCATCTTGTCAAAAATCTCCTCGCGCTGACACTTGATCTGGACGCCTATGTCGCGACCAAGTGCTGCGAGCTCTGCGCCGATATCGTCGAAAGGCTTCGTAGCCCCCTTCACATCAGCTATCATCATCATGTTGAAATAGTCCTGGACAATCGTCTGGGATATATCAAGGATGTTCACCCCATTGTCGGCAAGATAAGTGCATGTCTTGGCGAGAATGCCAATCGTGTCCTTGCCGACAACCGTTATTACAACCTTGTCCATTTCAGCCTGCTACCTCTCAACCGTGACGACCGCGAAGCTTGCCGTGCGCCAGGAAGCCATCGTACTT
>JAGBFY010000176.1 GCA_017936245.1 Kiritimatiellia bacterium | reverse complement strand
GCTCCTAGCGCACCGAAGAGTCCTGCACCAAATGCGAACTGACGTCTCGTGAACGTTGAATGTTTCAGCATATATACAATCCTTTATGCCAATTAATTACACCCCGCCAAACATCAGCGTACAGCACTGAAAAACGCAAACCCGTAAGGGTCTAGAACCATCTTGACTGAATTATCCCCCGTGATTGAAACCGGCTCTCCATCAAGCGTCTTGACAGAAGCCAATTTTACCGGTAACGGAAGATTCAAATCGAGCGGCTTATCTTCGCCGGATGACACCAGCACATAGTCCAGTCCTTTTTTGCGCCATGTGCGGACGCTTATCTTGCGGTCTTTTGGCTCTGCGATCTTCAAAGCGCCGGAATCTGCCGCAAGCCATATTTTCTCATGCTTTTTGATCTCCGCCGCCAAATGCTTTACATCGCCCCAGTACCGCGGCCAGTTATCAGGCTCATCCTTGCGGGTGCGTATCACATCATGGAACGAGTAGAAAATGAGACCGTTCGCGCCGCCTGCAATCTGTTGATATGCCATTTTCCGCATTTCGTCAAACGTCGGCAACCTGGATGACCCCTTCTCCTCTGCCAGTTTCTGGTAGTTCGCCCATGTGAACGCCTGTGGCACCTGCCATATGCAACGCGAACCGCGAGATTGCGATTTTGCCAACCTCGCCCACAGCCAGGATCTCGACATATCCTTCTTCTTGTCGTTGTACACCGGATACGGGTCGTTCCCACAGATGTCAAACGTATCTATCTCCCGTTCCATGTTGTACGGTTGGCAGAGAACGCCCCATGTCGGATGATTTGAGTCTAGCGCATGGACAATCCGGCGGCGCTCTATTATACGCGACAAGAAATTGATCGGCACCTCGTCATGCAGATACCATGCAAGCGTCGCAGGATGACCTTTAAGCCTGTTCACGGAATTCGTCAGAATGGAAATCTCCTCATCCATCGACTTCAAACGCTTCGAAAGACCGAAGAAGTTATTGGAGAAACCCACAATCGCCTTGAGTCCATACTTGGCGAACACATCCATTTGTTCGTCCGTAGGAATCCTGTATGACATAATGCAGTTGAATGGTGCTTCGACATAAAGGCGGATATCCTCCTCGTTGATGTTGTACGAATACATGCCGAGCGGAAAGAACGGCCGCCCATCCACAACCGTGCGCTGATGCCGGTCAATGTACACCTTTCGCTCAGGAAGTTTCTTTACTATTTCCAGCGGGCACTGCGCCTTTCCGAGAACTGCGCCACTTTCATCCCTAAGTTCGAACTTGACCGTGTATTTCCCTGGGGACAGACCCTTCAAGTCCGCATCAACGGTGGCGGTCGTTGAGGAAATGCAGTCAGCCGAATTTTTTCTTGCAGTCTTTCCATTTGCATCAACAATGCTGAAACATGCTTGAGCCGGATTGACCCCAGCCCCTGAATGAGAAAGCATGGCTGACAGTCTTACGGATCCGATATCCGTCATGTTACGGTACGCATCGGTGACCACTCCTTTGACCGGTGCTTCTGGCAGCATAACGCATTCCATGTCATCAACCCAAGCCGCTCCTTCGGTATTGGGGAAAAGCATCGCACCCAAGGAAATGGTGGTTGCCTCAAACGGAGCATGCAACACCGCCGAATACTGAGTCCAGTCCTTTGTTCCAAGAGCAGCTCGCGGATACACACCGACACCATGGATGTATTTTCCGTTTGCGTCCTTGGCCTCGGCATAGGGCATTGCTCCATTTTTAGTGCCTTTGACATCCTTGCACCTGATCCATGCGGAAATACGGTAGCTGCGTCCACCCTTTATCGGGAAGTCCTTTTCGATGTAAGAAGGTTTTTTGATCACATGGTTGGTCACCATCGCACAACCAAAGCCGTCCCTGCCGCCGGTACGGACGAACTCAAAACCGTTGACAGCCTTCCAGCCATGAGCCCACCCATTGCGGATTTCGTCAAAACCCCCGTTCGGAATCAGGTTTGAACCCTCCTTGCATGCAGGAAGTCTGTCCGTAAAAATAAAATCAATCCCGTTTTCCGCGAACAGCCTTTCCCGCTCTTCATGGAAATCACTCTTCCCATAGGACACCTTAACTCCATTATCGTGGCAATACCCTACAACATCCGCGGGCGGCGCATTGCCCACTCCAATATATTGTACGAACTGGCATCCATTACTGACTGTTGCGCGTGCATAATCCATATGCTCATCATGTGTCCACTTCTTTCTCGGACTCGCCGGACGGGACATATTGCATATCATGATTTCCGGCACAGCCTCACGCACGGCGCGTATCTTATACGTTCCCATCGCCAAAAACGCCTGCTTCAACCGCCCTGCTTTTTTCACGGCCTTCGCGATATCGACAGCCGAATCACGCACATCACAGTTTATGTAGATGTCGCCTTCCGGTATCGCCGCCAAAGCCTCTTCGAACGTAGGTATCGTATACTTGCCTTTGAATTTGTCACCGAACTTCTTCGGGGCGTAGACGCTAAGGCTTCTCAGATAGTCAAACGACGCCTGTGAGACCCTTCCGGTACCGTCGGTCACTTCTTCGAGATCGCGCTCTCCATACAAAACAAGTTCTCCTGTTTTGCATTTGCAAACATCTATCTCTATCATCCCCGCACCATGTTCGACCGCGCTTTTTATAGCCGCAATCGTATTCTGCGGAAAACGCGAAGAGTCACCGCGATGCGCTACGAGTTTGGAGTTGTCAGCAAAAACGGCGAACAATGGAAATAACGCACAGCTGACCGACAAAATTCCGGTGACAGTCATTAACGTATCCTCCTGTTAAATCAGTCTGCCATCTCAGGTGTCGGGAAACGCCAGCACAGGCGAAATCCATCCCATTCCTTGTATTCATCTGGATTGACCGCATTGGGATCTCGATGTGCTCCAATCATCAGAAGATGATAACGGGAATTATACGCACCACCTTTACGGAAAGGCCGCGACTCCACATCACTAATGGGGCCTAAGGGATCTATCGCCGGCTCTGAAGAAGAATCATAAGCAGCCACATCCAATACAAATTCATAAACATTTCCGTGGCAATCATACAATCCCCAACGATTAGGAATCTTAAGGCCCACCCTTTGCAGTTGATATGGTGTATCTCCGCTCTTAGGTTCGGTTACGTCAATTTGACACTGTGCTATAGGGCCAAGCATGTTTTTGCGATTATCATTGGAATCGGTGTATTGGACACCCATATTTAACGGAGTGTCATATCCAGCACGTGCCGCCAGCTCCCACTCTGCATCCGTAGGCAAATCAAAGCCTTCATCGTTAGCCCGTTTACGCAAATATCCAATGGAACTGTTTTCAGAAACACGAGAACCCGTCTTTGGCCAGTTTATTCCATCGGCGAAGCTGCCTCGCAAATTATTGTAACTACGCTTACGAGGAAGCGTATCGTCTTCACTGTATGGCTTGGATAAACCTTCCATTCCAAACGCATAGGCCTGAGCCCTTGTACACTCATAAATTCCTATGTAATATGGTTTTGTTACCGTTACTTTTCGTTGAACAACCCATTCCCCATTTGTACAATCGTTCGGATCATTATAACCAAACTCAGTTGGAGCTGCGCCCACCACGTTTGAATGAGGCTGAATGAGACGCAACGCCATCTTTGTGGTCTTGTATTCATCCTTCCATTCCTGCGTCCCTTCCTTGTAATCAGGCGCATCAAGATAGGATTTCAGAACCTTTTTGTTTTCCTTGTCCGCAGTCAACACCATATATCTTGCCATGTTCACGCGAACACGATACTTGGCGTTCTTAACATTTACGGACGGCGCATCTTTCCCCGCATCCCATGTTACACGGTATGTTCCAGCAGTTGTCGCCCACGGAAACGTGAGATTTTCCCCGTTAAGCGTAAGCGTGGAAAGAGGGAGATCGTTCGTGACGCCTGGCGCAGATTCGTAGAACGCCGACATTTCCACAAACGCGTATGCTCCAGGATATCCCGGACAACGAAACGTGAAGTCGATATCAACCAGACCGTTCCACGGCCAACGCTGGTTGCCGTCCACTGATTCCACATATACACTTATATCCTCGGCATTCATTGCCGCAATGCCAGGATCGACTGACTGGCCGTCAGCGACACCTCGCAGAGAGAGTGAAAGAAGCGCAAGAAGCGACACGTGCTTTATTGTGTTTTTCATTTGATTGCCTTTCCTTGAGATGTTGAAACCGGGTTCTGTCATTTGCAGATGATTATAAAACCTTCTATTTTTATGCTTACGTTTGCAACCATATCCGACACGCCGTCGGAATGGACGAACACGTAGTTTCCAGGCTGAAGCCTGTTCCGGACATCCTTAAGTGCCAGACTTCCCTCTCCAGCGCCAGAACGGTCCAAGAGCACAATTCCCTCTGCACCACTGTCCCCGTATTCCTTGGCTTTATATGCCACAACCTTCGTCCACGTACCGGAATTCCACTTCGCCGAAAACCTCACGAAACCATCCTTTCGGTCCATCGTGCGCAGCGAAACGTTCCGCGCATCAAGAAATGATGCGACAGATTCCTGTTCATGCACAAGAACCTTATCGCCTTTCGATCCGAACACCGCGATACCAGCGGAACGCTCCGTATCTCCCGCTACAAGTTTGACAGGAATGACTTTAAACGAATCGAAGTTACAGAGTATCTCCACGTCCATTCCGTCTCGCACCATAACAGGTTCGGACGATGTTCCGACGTAAAGCAACGCCTCCTGCACCCCCAATTCAGAAAGCGAAATGTGCATTGTCACACTTCCGCCGCATTCGTCCGCATACACCCTCGCACCATCCTCAACAGACGGATAGAGCGGACTTCCGTCACTCGTCATCTCGTCCGTCAGCGCCGCCACGCCAGGCAACGCAGGCACAAGAAGAGCTAGTCCGACCGTTCTTTTCCAGTTCACTTTTCTTTCCTCCCTGTTTTTTTTTTTTGCAAAAAGCGTTCCTAAGATCCGTCCAATCGTATTCGCGCAACGCGCCGTGGACGACTTCGGCATACGGCAGCGTTCCTCCCCGTGCGCATGCCGTCAAAAATGTTTCACCTTTGATATATTCCGGAGAGATTGTGGCGTCGATCCGCTCAATGCGAGATTCAAGCAGATCCTTGATCAGACGGGCGATGTTCTCGCCTTGTGCGAACCAATCCCATTCAAGGCGCGTAACCTCCTGCCACCAGACAGGCTCGAATCCTTTTGTGGCGAGCGACACGAAACGCACATCATCGGGGAAGCTGACCCCATGGCGGGCAAACGATATGAGAGCCCCGGAAGCAAGATAGTCATCGGTGAAGTACACGAGATCGGGAAGCGCGCCCTTGCCCGTCAACAGCAGCTTCTCGACAGCGGCAAGTCCAGCACGCTGAACATGGCCATAGTGACAGAATTCGGGCGTTTCCCTGATCCGCAAGGTGGACACCTTGATCTTGGCGCGCCGCAAGGCTGTGACGGCGGAAGCGTAGTCCTTCTCAAATCCTATCTCGAGCACATTCTCCACTCCCGCCGACTTGCAGTGCTCAACGAAGTTCGAAATGGCAGAGCTGTAATCCGAAAAAACCGAACCACGGCAAAGTCCGGACACCTTTCCCGCATACGGCTTTGCCCCATCATCAACGGCCACATACTCAATCCCCGCCTTTTCGACGGCGGCAATCACCTCAGGTCTCGCATGAAGAAGCACGGCAAGCTTCGGACGCTTTGCGAGAGTTGCAGAAAGGCGCGCCACATCCGCCTTGCCGATGAACCGGGACGGCATTTCAATGGACTCAAAAAGAAATCCCGATCTGACGAGGTTTTCACGCAATGCCGCCGACAGCACACCGGCATATGCCGAGAACGTTCCGCCGGAGTTCACGAAAAGCACGGTATCGCGCCATGCCGTAGATTCCTTTGGAACAACAAAGCTTCCGGAGTGAGGACGCGAGCGTATAAGCCCTTCGCGTCCAAGCTGCCGCACGACTGCGGCCGATACAATCATAGAGACCCCAAACTCATCGCATATCTCGCGACAGGTCGGGAAACGGTCGCCGCCCTTCAGGCGACCTTCGGCAATGGCAGAGCGATATCCGTCGCATATCTGCTTGGTAAGCGACTTCGTCTGCAATCTGTCTATCTGAAAAAGGTTCTTCATTAAACACAGAACTCCCAACGGCGCGAATTATATAAAATATGCATAAATAAAGTCAATACCTTTGCCGGAACTTATGTAACTTATGTAATGTGCAACTGAACCACACTCCCTTGTTTTGCATTGGGAGG
>JAGBFY010000175.1 GCA_017936245.1 Kiritimatiellia bacterium | reverse complement strand
GAATCCCTGTATGTTCGTTCAAGGCGATAACGAATGTCGTCGGACAAGGAGCCATGACTGCTCAGTACAAGGAGAACCTTCCGCGCTGTCTTGATGTGCTGACGCGCGAAGTTCCGTTTTTCTTCGCCGCAATATGAGCTCTTCGGACACCATAGCCGCAGTTGCAACGGCACCCGGAAGAGGCGGAGTTGCTGTTGTGCGCGTGAGCGGATCCGATGCGTGGGCTGTTGCGCGAAAGGTTGCAGGTCGCGAAATAGTCCCATCTGATGCAGGCAGGTTCTTTTTCAGCGAGTTCCGTGATCCTTCCGGAACGGTTGTGGATAGCGGACTTGTTCTTGTGTTCAAGGCGCCTGCATCATACACCGGCGAGAATGTCATAGAGTTTCAAGGGCATGGCGGAAGTGTCGCTCCGCGCCGTGTGCTTGAGGCGTGCTTTGCCGCTGGAACCCGCCTTGCCAGACGCGGGGAGTTCACGGAACGGGCCTTCCTGAACGGCAAGCTCGATCTTTCTGCTGCGGAGGCGGTGATTGATCTTGTAGATGCGCGTACGGATAGAGCGGCGGACGAGGCGCAGTCCCGTCTGCGAGGTGTCCTTTCCGATAGATACGAATCGCTCTACCGTGACGCCATCGAATGTTCAAGCAGGATGGAGCATCTGCTTGATGTGGATGAGGGAGAGATCCCTGAAGGTACGATGGAATCGTATTCCGGTGATCTTTTGAATCTCAAAAGCCGCATCTCAAAGCTCCTTTCAACCGCCCGGGAGGGCAAGATTCTCAGGGATGGTGCGCTTGTTGTCCTGGCAGGCAGTCCGAACGCCGGCAAGAGTTCGCTGATGAACGCGCTTCTCGGTGAAAACCGCGCCATAGTTTCCGATGTCGCAGGAACGACCCGCGATTCCATTGAAGAGGGGCTGGATATCGATGGTTGGCCGATTCGGATAGTTGATACCGCCGGACTTCGCGCCACGGATGATGCGATAGAGGCGGAAGGGGTGGTGCGCGCCGAGGAACTGATGGCAAAGGCCGATATCGTGGTTGCTCTTGACTGTGACATCCCTGGTGCAATCCCTGTGCATGCAAAATGTGATCTTGATCAGGCGGACTTCCATGATTCCGGCGCAATCCGCGTATCGGCAAAGACAGGTGAAGGCCTCCAGTCCCTCAAGGATGCAATTGCCGGAAAGCTTCGCGAGCTTTCCGCAAGGGCTTCGGAAGATGTGGCGGATGTTACAGCCCGTCAGACGGATCTGCTCGCTAAAGCGCTTGCCGCACTTGAAGGGACAGACCCTTCGGATCCTGTCCTGGCAGCCAATGCGCTTCGTGTTGCCGCCCAGTCGATAGGCGAAATAATTGGCAAGACGTACTCCGAAGATCTCCTTGATTCGCTCTTTTCTCGCTTTTGCGTCGGAAAATGAATTCGGCTACTTCCTTGGATAAATGTTGGGTAACTTGCGCAAAGTGGTGGAGGTTTAGTATAATATGTAGCCTATTTTAGAGGAAAAAGCAATGTCTGAGTTCAAACTTACCGATCCGTACGGGACAGCCCCGTCAAAGCCGCCGTTCAATCAGAGCGTTTCCACAGGTGTGCCGTGGCACAACTTGCCTGTCACCCGCGAATACACGCTCGGACAGCTTCTTGACCAGACGATTGCGCGATGCGGCGAGAATGACGCTGTCGTGTACGCCGACCGCGATTTCAGGCTCACGTGGTTCGAGTTCGGCGAGGAGGTGGATCTCGTTGCAAAGGGGCTGATGTCGCTCGGCATCAAGAAGGGCGAGAAGATTG
>JAGBFY010000174.1 GCA_017936245.1 Kiritimatiellia bacterium | reverse complement strand
TACGGTTTGATGAGGGGGAAGTCGCATCATGCACCGCAGAAGCTTCGCTTCGGAGGGTACCTTGCCGAAGGCAACCCGAAGGGCGCGCAAGCGGGTGCGCGGCAACGCCGAGGCGTGGGTCTCTACTCTACAAAAGAATTCTGTGCAATGTGTCTGCGGCGGTTGCGTTCGCCGTGACGGCCGGGGGCGGCGAATTGACGGTCGAGGTCGGTGGACTCACCCCGGAACAGGCGTTGGAGAAAATCCGCGCGGCCAAGGCCGCCGGCGACAAGGGGGCGTGGACGGTCAACGTCAGGAAGGGCTATCATAAGCTTTCAAAAACGCTGGAGTTCGGACCCGGGGATTCCGGGACTCCGTCCGATCCCGTCATATGGAAGGGCGAGGACGGCGCGGTTATCGGCGGCGGCGCCGAAATCAAAGGCTGGAAGGACGAAGGCGGCGGCGTGTGGTCGGCGCCCGCCCCGCTCGATGCCGCCGGCGCGCCTGTCTGGATGGAGGAACTGTGGGTGAACTGCCGCCGTGCGCAGCGCGCGCGTCTTCCGGACAAGGGTTATTTCAAAGCCGTGTCGGCCGACCAGACCAAATCCGGCAAAGAGCGCGGATATACCGAAACCTCCGTGTTCACGAACGCCGAGATCGCCGTTCTCGGAACGGTTCCCGCCGACGAACTCCGGTACGTGCAGCTGCTCGTGCGCCACAAATGGGCGTTCGGCAAGCGCGTGGTGAAGAATTTCAACGCCGCGAAGAAGGAGGTGACGACCTTTTCAAGAAGAAAGTGGTGGCGCAGGTCCTACATAAGATGGTCCGGGGATTCCAATTTTTCGTTCGAAAACGTCCGCGCCGCGTTCGATGCCCCCGGCGAATGGTTTTACGACATGAAGAACAAAAAGATCCTGTACCGTCCGCTCCCCGGGGAGGCGATCGGCTCGGTAAGGATATTCATGCCGCTTTCGAAGATCAGCAGACTTGTGGAGATGAAGGGCTGTCCGGACGGCGGCAAATGGGTCAGCGACATCGAGTTCCGCAACATCGGTTTCGCCCACACGGACGTCGATGTTCCCGGAAAGAACGCAAAGCCGCAGGAAATCTACAAGATTCAGGCGGCCGCCGATTTCGATGCGGCGATCATGCTCGAGGGCGTCCGCAGAATCAGATGGGACGGCTGCACGGTCAAGCATACCGGCAACTACGGTTTCCGCTTCAACGACGGCTGCACGTCCAACACGATCGTCAACTGCACACTCGACGATCTTGGCGCGGGCGGCATCTGGATGGGTGCGAAAGAAGGTTATGTCGCGAAGGGCGAGGTTCTCTCCCGCCGCGTCATCAGGAACCTCGCGCCCCGTTCGACGGCTTTCAATCTGATCGAAGACTGCACGATCAGAAACGGCGGCCACATCAGTCCGGAAGGGACGGGCATCGTGATCTCTCACGCGTCCGACTGCAGGGTTCTCCATTGCGATATCCACGACTTCTGGTACACGGGCGTCTCCGTCGGGTGGTCGTGGGGCTTCGGCGGCAGCGTGGCGCAGCGCAACGAAATCGCGTACAACCACATCTACGATCTCGGCAAGCACGGGATGTGCGACATGGGCGGAGTCTATACTCTCGGCACGTCGTTCGGCACGAAGATCCACCATAACCGCATCCACGACGTGAATTCCTACAGATACGGCGGCTGGGGACTTTATACCGACCAGGGGTCGGAAGGCATCGAAATGTCGTACAATCTCGTCTATAACACCGGTGACGGCGGTTTTCACCAGCACTTCGGGACGGACAATCTGATCAGAAACAACATCTTCGTCCGGAACCGTCGCCACGGCGTCATCTGTTCTTCGCGCAAAGTCGTGAAGGACATAGTCTGTTCCTTTCATCTCGTCAACAACATCATCGTGACGGAAGAGGCGGGCCTCACCACCCCTCACGCCCCGGGTGTCGGCGGTGTCTGGGCCGGAAACCTCTGGTACGTTCCGGAAGGGGCCAAGGCCGTATGGGGTAAGGGCATGGGATGGGAAGAGTTCAGGAAATCCGGTCGAGAAGTATGCGGCATGTTCGCAGACCCGCGGTTCGAGAACCTTGAAAAAGGCGACTACCGTCTGAAAGCGGTCTCTCCGGCGTTCAAGCTCGGTTTCAAGGATTTCGATTTGACAGATGTAGGCCGCCGCGCAAAGAAATAAAGGTTTCAAAAAAAACGGACGCGGCATCGCCGTGACCAGCAGAATTGTGTTTTAATAACGGTAAATGAAAAGCAACCGGTTCACCGTCCGCTAACGGCGGGGTGAATCACCAAAGGAGCATACGAAATGGTGCGCCAAGCAAAGCTCGGCAGAACTAACAGAATGAAAGGAATCTGTACGGCAAAGAAAACGACATGCCGATAGGAAGGTTGGCTGTGCGGAGGGCGACCGACGCGCAGAAGCCCAACCCTACAAAGGAATGAGCCAAACGAAAGTGAAGTCCCGTATGTACGCCTCGAAACTCCTAACCGAAAGGTCTCCCGTGGCCAAGTGCGTCATGATAGCGGAAGCCAACATGGACGCGGCGGATTCGTTTTGCGCCGTGCCCGACGGGACAGGCAAGAGGTATCTGCACTTCGGCCCGTCCATGAAGTCCGTCAAGCGGCTGTGCCGCGAAGTTCACGGGCATACGCACACGCGCAATGTGCTGCTGCCTGTCGAAACCGTCGTGGAAAGGGTGAACAGACTGCTGAAGGGGTGGGGCGGGTTCTATACGGTCGGTTATCCGTCAAGGGTTTTCCGAAAGGTGAACCACTACGTGCTGAAGCGCATGGCGCGGTTTCTCAACAGGAAGAGCCAGCGGTACTACCGTCTGAAATACGCGGACACCTACTACGAAGAGATGGCGAACTACGGCCTCTATCGCCTTGCATGGGCGAAAACGGCCAGACGGCGAATTTGACAGGAAAAAAAAATGGTTATACTACGCAGCAATTTCTCAAAAGCCAAGAAAGGAACAAGACCGTGACAATAGGAAAAGCACTCGATGGAAAGCCGTATGCGGGAAATCCGCACGTACGGTTTGATGAGGGGGAAGTCGCATCATGCACCGCAGAAGCTTCGCTTCGGAGGGTACCTTGCCGAAGGCAACCCGAAGGGCGCGCAAGCGGGTGCGCGGCAACGCCGAGACGTGGGTCTCTACTCTACAAAAGAATAAACTCAATACTCGCTATAGCATTGGCATTGTGCGCATGCCCGTGCATGATTTGGGCGGCAACTTGGACCAAGACGGCGTCCGGCACGTATTCTTGGAACGATACTGCTAACTGGACGAATGGCTTGTTGCCGACCGCTTCCACCACGGCAGAGTTTATAAGCGCTTATCCAATGGCGTCTGGCGGACATCAGACAATTACGGGTGATGGTGAGGCATCCTGTCTGGACGTGATCACGGCCGATGTTGATAATTCCGCCGTTCGGACGTTCGCTGGAGACTTGACGGCAAAATACGCTACCTTTAGGACGGGAACGACCGCAATTT
The DNA here is from genome assembly GCA_017936245.1 of Kiritimatiellia bacterium. GTDB lineage: Bacteria > Verrucomicrobiota > Kiritimatiellia > RFP12 > UBA1067 > UBA1731. The sequence continues at coordinate 1,377 of JAGBFY010000174.1, read as the reverse complement.
CCGGGACATTGACGCTTAGGGCGAGCGCGGATTCCGGCTACTATACCGTTGTCGGGACATCTTCTAAAAACTCGGCAATCAGCAGCGTGCTTGATATTCTGGACGGCGGTACGGTTCAGGTCCAGGACAGGCAGCCCGTTTTTGTGGGACGATATCCGGGTAGTGACGCCGCTGCCGTATCGAAGCCGGCATCTGGGCGGATCCGGCTGCGCGCGGGAGGCCGTCTGCTTCTGGCTAACCAGCGTAACCCTAGTGCGAATTCTGGGCTTTGGCTGGGGAAAACCACGGGATCCTCGACCGCTCCTTGGTTCGCATCATCGTATGTCCAGGACGGTGGCTATTCACTAATCGACAGGTGTTGTGCCGGGTGCGAGTCCAAGGCAAATGCATCCATGACGGTGATGGGCGGGACGATGGAGTTGACATATGGCGATGGAGGCTCGCGTTTCGTGGTCGGGCAGAAGGGGTACGGAATCTTCCAGCAGCTTGGCGGCGAGGTGTATGTGAACACCAATCATGCGCAACAGACGCTTTACCTTACCCAGCCCTACTCGTTCACGGTCGGTTCGGGTCTGGCGGCGACGAGTGGACTTGCGAATGCCTGCTTTTATGCGTGTGGCGGAAGATTCGTGAATGCGAGCGCATTTCTCATACAGGGACCTGAAACGAACATGACGGGTGTGCTGCCCGCATCGGCCACGATCGCCGGTACGGCAGTCGTCACGTCCAAGACCGTTCGCGTGGGTGCCAACACCGGCGACGGTCGCGCCGTCCTGAACCTGAACGGCGGAATCTTGAGCACAGCCTATCTGTACGGTCTGAATGGACGCTCCGGCACCAGTGAAATCAACGGAGACGGCGGAACGGTCTCGTTCCCGAACGATGGCGTCACAGTCGCTGACCAGTTCCTGTACATCGATCACATCAACGTATATCCCGGTGGCTTGACAGTCGATTGCGGCACGAACATCAACTTCGGCACGGCGTCCGTGGCGGCCACGCTACGTTCACCATCAGGTCTGGGGCTTTTGTCGCTCACGCGTGGTGCGCTTGCCAGTTGCGTTTATGTGCCGCGCATCGAGATTACCGGCGGCAGCGGATCCAACGCCACGGCTATCGCGCTCGTGAACTACAATACGCACTCCATGACCGGCATTGTTGTCACCTGCCGCGGCGAAGGATATAAGACCGGCGATGCGCTGACTGTTCATATCTATCGTGCCAGTGAGAGTGCCAATACCGATGTGGACGGTACCGTGAAAACTCTGGCTGCCAACGCTCCCAGTGCGCTCGTGAAGACCGGTACGGGCAATCTCAGTCTTTACGCCCAGCCAGAGTTTGACGGTACGTACGAGGTGCGGGAAGGGCGGATGATCC
>JAGBFY010000173.1 GCA_017936245.1 Kiritimatiellia bacterium | reverse complement strand
GCCACGCTCAATGCGGTTACGGTTACGAATGCGTATGAGTTTTCCGCGACCAAACGGATATCCGATGCCGTCGTCACCGTTGCTGGGAATTCCCGCATCTACGCTCGCTTCGGCAAAGTGTCGCATCGCGACCAGAATGCCGGCAGCCGGAACACGTTGAGAATCGAGGGCGCGAGCAGGCTGCACGTTATTGATCATTTCTACTTTGAGTCGAAAAAAGACGGTGTTGACGGCACTGGCATGGGCGGTTCGGTTTTTGAGGTTGCCGGAAGGGATACGTTGGTGGATATCGGCCAGAGCTTGATAATGGGCCAGTACGGAGCGTCCGGAAGGGTCGACGTGGCGGATTGCGCCACACTGCAGGTCGGTTCTAGTTTCCTGATCGGCGGCGCGGATACGCAGAACAGTGGACTGGGAGGCCACGCGGCTGTTTTCTCCAATTCGGCGACCGGTCTGCTCAATACCGTGTATCTGGGCATGCGGCCCGGCGGTGGAGACAATGTTTTTACGGTTGCGTCCAATTCATTCGTCTCTGTAGCTACCATGACCATCGGAAATCAAGCTTCTGGAAACACGCTTGTGGTTGATGATGCCATGCTTGATGTTCGCAGTCAGCTACATATCGGCTCCAGCAAAAATACTGAGGGAACGGACAATACTGTTATTTTACGCGGTCGCAATCCGCAGTTATGCAACAGGAATGGCAGCACTCAGTGGATATATGCTTTTAATCGTTCAAAGTTCCGTTTTGAAGTGCCGGAAGGAGGATTTGCCGATATCCCAATCAAGGGATCTCATTTTCACTGGGGTGGAGACGTTACATTTGAAGTTGAGTGCAAGAAGTTTCGCAATGCCGGTGGCGGTACTATAGTTCTTGCAGAGAGTGGAGGGAGTGCGTGGGTTGATCAAGATTCGGGAAGCAGTCAGTCAAATCTCGCAGAACGGTTTGTGGAGCTGAACAAGATCCAGCCAGAGGGGTGTTATTTTGAGATTAAGGACAAGCAGATTTTGTATCATGCTTCCTATTTGCCGCCGGTCAGAATGAGAGTCATAATCCGGTAGGGAAGGTATTCATGATGTTGTTTGCGATTCTCTTTGCGGCTTTTGTCGCCGATGTGCCGGTAAAGACCGAGGCGCCCTTGAAATTCTATCCGTCGTACGCCGAGGTGCAGGACTCCTCTCCCGGCAAAACGGTTCCGCTCAAGCCGATTAAAATACGCAAGCCGGGGCGTTTCTGGATGTTTGTCGAGTCTCCGCGCAGGATAGAGTTCACTCTCCGTCGCGAGGCTGATGCGGGTTCTGCCCTCGACAAAAAGGTTGCTCAGATGCAGTTCAACTTCATTCAAGTAGAATGTGCAGGACAGCACCGCCGCCGCTGGCCCGCGCCGGGCGAAAAGGATTTCACCTTCAAGTGGGATTCGCCGCATCCCGGGTTCTATACGCTGGATTTCGATCCCGGAAAGGCATGTTCGCTCGTGCCGGTTTCGGCGAATGTGCCGTTCGCATTGGAAACGGCGGAAGGCTTCGAACAGCTTGCTCAAGGCAAAGGGTGGAATGCGCATAACCGTCCGTTAAAGGAACTGGACGATGCCGCCTCGAAAGTGAAGCTCGAAAAGCCTGTAAATATTCTATATCTTGGCGATTCCCTTTCAGATTTCGACCGCGGTTCGAACCATGTTGATACGGTCACTGAATATCTCGCAAAGCACAATCCCGGCAAGGTGAAGTGCTGGAATTTTGCAAAAGGAGGCGATTGCATCAGATACATAATTCAGCGCATGGACGGAAAGGGCAAGGGTGACTGGAAGGCTCGCTATGACGACCTGTGGAACCGCAAATACGATTGGGCGTTCATTCTGCTCGGGCATAACGACACAAAAACTAATCTGAAGAACGATTTCAAGGAGCCGTTCACGCCGCGCGCGCAGCAGCACGAAATGTACGATGAACTGATCCGCCGACTTCGTGCGCGAGGAATCGGGCGCATTGTACTTCTGTCGTCCACCAGTTCGAATTTTGACGTGTGCAATCATTGGGTTACTTCGCGTCTTGACCGAGCCAGGGCTTCCGGCAAGGGAATATCGCTTTTCGGTCAGCCGGAGCAGATGGAGGCGTTCAACAAGGCTCTTCGGGAAATCGCCGCACGCAACAATGTTGAATATGCCGATTTGTACGACAAGATGAAGGCGCGAAAAGATAAACCGTCCATGCTTCGCTTCACGGACGGCGTTCATCTTTCAAAGAAGGGGTATGATTTTGTGGCGGTGGAGACGTTGCGGTATCTGGCTAAAAATCCAGCCCCTAAAATTACGATGGAAAAAACGGTCGCACCAGCCGCAACGGTCAGATCGGCAAAGTGCGCGGAGAAGTCGTCTGTCCAAAAATTTCCTGAAGGTGACGCAATCAGGAACGGTTCGTTTGAAGTGCGCGGGCAGGAAAACGCTTGGACTCTGCCAAAAGGATGGCGCATATCTCGCGGCGAAGGTATGAACGGCGGCGGACTGGTGTTTGAATGCAACGAGAAGCTCGAGCAACCCGCAAAAGCCGAGCAGATTTCAGATGTCGCTCCCGGTCGGATATATGATTTTGAGGCATGGGTGGATGGTGCTATCGATTGCGCGAAGGGTGCGCAGGTGGATATTCAGTTTCTTGACGCTGACGGCAAAGTGGTTTCTGGGGTGTATTCCGGCACAAGGGCGAACAACAAGGGATGGGGGCGGCTTAGCGTGCGCACGAAGAGATTACCCGCCAATGTGCGTAAAGTGCGCATCCGTCCGAGTGTTCCCGCCGGGGCGAAAGGCCAGGTTTCGTTTGACGACATTTCTCTTAGTCCCCACCGGGTAATGCCGGTTACAGCGCTGTGTTCGTCGCACTACCGCAACGAGGCGGGGATTGATGACGGTATCGTGACCTTCTACGCCGGGATAGATTTGGCGGATACAGGGTGTCTGAAAGATGAAGTGGATGTATTTTTCGTTTACGAAACGCCAGAAGGGAAGATCGTCCGGAAAAAGGCGGAATCCTTCAATGGCATTGATGCAAGCATCGGGATATGGCCTGCGGCGTTCATGGAGGGGCCACAGGAGATTTCAGCTGAGATTGTCGCAAAAGACGGACGCACACTTGGAAGCCGCAAACTGACATTCTCGCGCATAAGGAGGCGCCCGCGCCGGAATGTGGCGATAGACCGCTACAGGCGCGTTACGGTCTCCGGTAAACCGTTCTTCCCTGTCGGAATATATGCAGGAACGGCAAATTCCAATATGGTCGAACGATTGGGCAGGTCTCCATTCAACACGCTGATGGCGTATCATGGACTAACCCGCGAGATGCTGGATTGGTGCCATGAAAATAATCTGATGGCAAATGTTCACGCTGGAGATTATCAGACATCCGAAGCCGCCATTGCCAAAAAAGTTTCTAATTTGAAGAGCCACCCTGCGCTTCTCGCCTGGTTGGTGAACGACGAGAAGCCGGTCTCGGCACTGCCGCAGCTTAAGACTCGTTATCGTACCGTACTGGATAATGATGACGGGCATCCGACATGGGCGGTGCTGTATCAGGTGGATCAGATTCGCGAATACATCGGAACGTGTGACGTAATCGGAAGCGACCCTTATCCGGTTCCCCATGAATCGCTCTCGTGGGTGCGTAGGTCTACCGAAAAGGCCCGTAAAGGCACTTTTGGTGCGTTGTCCCTCTGGCAGACGTCGCAGATATTCGATTGGGCCGCGTACAAGACGAAGGCGGTGCCGGGAACGGACGTATCGAAGTATCGAGCTCCCACGCTTGCGGAAATGAAAGCGATGGCATGGTTGGAGATTGCCGGCGGCGCAAACGCGCTTTTTATGTATTCGTACTCGCCGTTAGAAAAGATGGATTGGCGGGATCCATTCGAAAAGCGCTGGAAAGATGTGTGTGAATGTGCGTCGGAGATTGTGAAAATGTCATCTGTCCTGCTTTCGGTTGATGATCCTCCGCATATCAAAAACATCCCGGATCAGCTTTCGGTGCGTACGTGGCGTACGGGCGCAACGGTGCATGTTCTGGTGTGCAATGCAAGCGGAAAGACGCTTAAGACGAACCTGCCGCTCGGCGAGGGCAAGTACGAGAATATGCGTACCGTTCTCGGTGGCGGAGTCTCGATGTTGAAGAAAAATACTTTGGCGCGTGATTTTGCGCCAGAAGGCTACGCGTTCCTTTCATTCGACGGCGATAAGCCGATAGACTTTGAGGAGTTGAAATACAACAGACCGGGCGCGAGCGCCTACATTGATGCCGGCACATGGGCGCAGCCGCTTGTGCTGGACTATGATTCGGACGGCGATCTTGATATTGTCGCGCTTTCGAAGAGCGCTTTGACCAACGCCTTCATTCTCTATGAAAACCCCACTCCCAAAGGTGTGAAATGCAAGATGCCTGTATTCAGGAAGGGGCGCACCATTTCCACCGATGTATGCAACGGACACATCTCTTCTCAGCTTTTCGACGGCAAGTGGATTGTGACGAAGCCCGGCGGGGTGATGTGGGATCCGCGGAAACGATGGGGCAGGTTTACCGATATCCGCGGGGTGGAGTATGATCCTATCCAACGCGATACAAAGAATACGGAAAAGGCGAATTACCGGGTGTGGCGTCTCGTTGATTTTGATGGAGACGGATTGGAAGATGTTGTTATGGGTCTTGATTCGTGGACAAAGTATGGCGTTTTGAAAGGAAATGCCTACGATTCCGCCGGCGTATGGACAAATTGCCTGCTTCAGACACGCCTGTATTGGAGCAAATGTGTATCAGGTCGCGGGAAGGATGCGAAATACGCAAGAACGGAAGAACTGTTTCTCGCAGACGGTTCTTCGTTCCAGACGGATGGCGATCCGAGTCCGATGTTTGAAGATTTCGACGGGGATGGCGATTTGGATGTCATCTGTAGCGATTTTACCGGAGGTTTCTGGTATTTTGAAAATACAGGCTCGCGCACCGCTCCCAAATATGCGGCACGCCGCCGTTTAACTGATACACTTGACGCGGAGGTCCGCTGCGAGGTGTGCATGCAGGTTCCTCTGTCGGTCGATTGGGATGGCGACGGCGATGCCGACATTATAGAAGGTGAAGAGGACGGCCGCATTGCGCTTGTCGAAAATCTCGGAGCGAAAAACGGGGTTGTGAGATTCTCTCAGCCGCAGTATTTCCGGTAGGAGGCGGAAGATCTTGATTTCGGTTGCCTTTCGACGCCGTTCGGGTGCGATTGGGATGGAGACGGCGACTGGGATCTGATATGCGGTAATTCGGCCGGCAGGCTCGCATTCATCGAAAATCTCTCAGGTGCGGGTGTGTACAGGCCTCAATGGGCGGAACCAGTGTTGATGTCTGCTGGCGGCGAAACCATCAACATTCGCGCAGGGATGAACGGTTCAATTCAGGGACCGGGTGAACAAAGCTGGGGATATACGGTGCCGTCGGTCGCGGATTGGGACGGGGACGGCTTCTTGGATGTTATGATGAACGACATTTGGGGGCATGTGCGCATCTACCGCAATCCGGGCAGGAAAGGCACGCTTGATCTGGAAAAACCTCAACCGATAGAAGTCGAGTGGGAAGGTGCGAATCCCGAACTCGCCTGGGGGTGGGAGAAGCCCAAGGGCAAGGAACTGCTTACCCAGTGGCGTACGCGCGCACTCATGTACGACTGGAACAAGGATGGGCTTATGGACTTGATCGTGCTTGATCAGGAAGGGTATCTTGCCTGGTTTGAACGCTTCAAGAACCCTTCGGGAAAACTCTCGCTCAAGCATCCCAGGAGAGTCTTCTTGCGCGATGGGCGGATGGTTCCGCTTCTCTGGTCCACTGGTGCAGCAGGAAAGAGCGGACGGCGGCAGTTCTGCATTGCCGATTGGAGCCGTGACGGCAAAGAAGATTTTCTCCTCAATGGTGGGAATGTACAGCTTTATCGCCAGATCAAAAAGACGGATGAAGGCTGGACGTTCTCCATGGGGGGCGGATTCGGAAAGCGCAAGCTTGCTGGACATCCGTCTTGTCCTACAGTTGTCGACTTCGATAACGACGGAGTTCCGGAAGCCATTGTCGGAACAGAAGACGGCCGCTTCTTCCATCATCTGAACCCCTTTGCGTTCAATTGGGGAAAATGATAAGGTATTACACAAATGAGGAGTCGAAAATGAGGAAAATATTGATTGTTGTTGCGGTGTTATCAGTGTTCGCCGATAGCATCGCGGCGGCGAACGAGGCCGAACAGGTGAATGAGGCGGCGGCCGTGTTCGATGGCGTGAAACCGTCTGAAATGCGCGGCGACAGGATTCTCGAGCGTGACCGCAGCGTAATCGCGCCTCAGCACTATACATATGATGAAGACTGGATACTTAACGGAGAATCTGCCTGGAAATTTATCCGTCAGATCCGTGCCGGAAAGAATCTGCCGCGCGAATTCAATGCCGTCGCAGAATACAATCCTCCGTTTGCGTTCGCAACGCAGGTGCAGGCCGAACTCTTCTGGAATTCGGATGACTCATGGGAGGAGATCGCGAAACGCGCCCGTATGCGCTCGCGCCCGGAACGGTGATCAAGAAAGGAGTCAGCTATGAAGACAGTCGCAAAGTTTACCATCGTGGCATTGTTCTTTACATCGGCCTGCGTTCACGAATCGCGGGTTGATGGCGTGAATGCTGAGCGTGTGAGGTTCATGTCATTCAACATCCGCATGGGCTGTGGGCATGACGATCCGTTCCGCCTGGAGAAGGGCAGTGTGGGGTATCTTCCGAAATGCGCGGAAGTGATACGCTCCCTCGATCCGGATTATGTGGGACTGCAGGAGGTAGACCGTAATTCGAAGCGCGCCGGTTTTATGGATCAGACAAAGGTTGTCGCAGATCTTTCCGGGCTTCACGGCGAATGGGTGGAGAAGATTCCGGAATACGGCATATCAATGCTTTCAAAACGCAGACCTCTTTCAGTGGAGAAGGTTTTGATGAAGGGGAAGTCGCACACCCGCGCATTGATGATCTGCGACTATGGCGATATTGTCGTTGCTAATTCCCACTTCCCTCTCACCGGGGAAACCCGTCTTATGGCGGCAGAGTCCGTAAGGAAAGAACTCAATAAGTGGGTCAAAGTGAAGCCCGTGTTTTTCATGGGAGATCTCAATGCTCTTCCCGATTCGCCTGAAATGGCACTCCTGAAAAAAGATTTTACCGTGATTTCCGATGAGAATACGCCCACATGGCCATCGAAAAAGCCGGAAAGGGTGATTGATTACATCATGGTCAGCAGGGCGCATGCAGATAGGGTCAGGATCGTCTCAAGGCGCACCGTGGCGGCGCCCCACGCCACAGATCACTCTGCTGTTGTGGTGGATGTTGAAATCATCTCGTCGCCCAGTATGTCCGGCAAGGCCAGATGACATGTGTTGTGCTTGATGAAGAGGATGACCGCAAATGCCATAATCTTTTGTGTCTTGAGCGATCTGAAAAAAAAGTTAGCCTAGGCTGAATTGTCAAATCTATGTCAAAAAAATTTGACATAAATTTGACATAGATTTGACATAGATTTGACATTTCTTTTTCTGTTATTTGGTATCTTTTCGTGTGTTGAAAGCACTGTGTGATGAACAGCTGTGTGGCTGAGCGTCAACGTGCGCAAACAATACGGAAAGGAACAAATCCATGAAAGAAAGAATGATCGCATTAGGCGGATATCTGCTTGCCGCCATTGCCTCGGTTGTGGTGCTCGTCGCCGTGTCAGCGCTCTCGGTTGCCGATATCCCGGCATGCGCCGACGTGGAAGGAGGTGTGTGATGAACGGATTGAATGAAACCGGTAAGGGCGAGTTCGAGATCCGTCCGCGCTATATGTGCTGTCATCCGAACCCCAAGGGAACGGGCGTGTCGGTGAAGTTCGAGCTGCATCCTGCGCACGAATATGTGGAGGGGTCGATATTCGCTACGTTCGCACCTCAGAAGACCGTTGGTGTATATGGTGAGGCAGGAAAAATTCCTCCTACGTTCGACTGGAAAAACAGCATCACGGTTCGCCTTACGATCAACGAGATCGCTGAGATGCTTGAGGTGTTTCGTGGATACCGGGAGAAGATGGGAAGCGAAGGCAAAGGCCTTTTCCACACTTCTGAATGCGGAAACACTGTGATTACTCTTGAACATCGCCTCGAACCTGGGCCGGGCTATCTGTTCGGCGTGTCAAGGAAGTCTCCGGATGGAGAATTGCGCCGGATGCACATACTTATGTCGATGAAGGAAACGATAGTCCTTTCGGAGGCACTTTCATCATCGATGCTGTATATGGCGTTTGGCATTCCGAAGGTTCTCTCCCGTCCAGAAAGGCGATCTGTGAAAGATAGCGCTGCAAACAACCGTTCAAAGGAAGTGGCATGAGTTGGTCTGCGGCAAATCGCGCTCCAATTACGGAGCGGCACGTGCAGGCGATCTGGTACGATTCATCGCTTCGCCCGGCGCAGCTGCGCACTGTGCGCGGCGGAGAGGTCAGGGTTGTTGATCCTGGTATCTGGAATCTTGAAGCGGGGCCGGATTTCCGTCATGCCGTTCTTGAGTTGGGGCGCGATCGCCGCAGGGTGGAGGGCGATGTGGAGGTGCATCTCAAGCCTTCGGATTGGACTCTTTACCGGCATGGCGATGATGCCGCCTACCGCAATGTGATAGCGCATGTGGTGTGGTATCAGGGCGATCCGCCGGATGGTTTGCCGCCGGGATGTGTCTCGGTGTGCATTGGAAGCTTTCTGCGTGCGCGGAACGACTTCTCGCCGGACGAGATAGATGTTGCCGCTTACCCATACGCTAAACTTCCTGCCACGGAAAGGCCTTGCGAAAGGTTCTTTGGCAAGAACCCGGATTTTGGGCTTGAGATCCTCCGAGAGGCTGGGCGTCGCCGTCTGCACATCAAGGCTCGCCGTCTGCAGAACAGGTTTCTGCGGACGGGAAATCCTGAGCAGGTGTTCTATGAGGAGATGTTCGCTGCGTTCGGATACGCGAAGAACTCAGTTCCGTTCCGTGCGTTGGCAGAGCGTCTTCCTCTGGATGAACTGCCAGCAACGGAGGAACAGGCGCGTGAGACGCTGAACAGCGTAGCGTCGCTGGAGATCGAGTCTATCCATCCTTGGCATAGGGCGAACGTGCGTCCCGGCAACAGGCCGGAGGTGCGCATGGCTGACGCGGCGGCGCTCTTCACAGGCGGCAAGCCGCATCATGCCGGAGCCCGGTTTCTTGCGGTTGTGATGGCCAACGTGATTGTCCCGTATGCGATGGCGCGCGGAGTTGTCAAAGAGGCGCCGCGTTGGCTGCCGCCGGAATGCATGAATTCCGTAACGAGGCTTGCGGCGTTCAGGCTTTTCGGGAGAGATCACAACCCTGCTCTCTATTCCGGAAACGGAATCCTGCTGCAGGGTCTCATTCAGATACATCGCGACTATTGCCTTGCGGCGCACCCCGACTGCTCCGCGTGCAGGCTGGTTGCGCAATTGAAGGACATGTGTCGGGAACAGGAGATTTGATATGTTTGATATGGAAGAGAATGAGAAGCTGCGACTCGCCAAATGCTATTCGGGCGCAGTTCATGGAGTGAGCGCCCGATCTGTTGAGATCGAGGTTTGTGCATCGGACGGTTCGCCTCAGTTCACGATTGTCGGCCTGCCCGACACCGCCGTGAAGGAGGCGAAGGACAGGGTGTCTACGGCTATCGGGAATTCAGGGTTCGCCAAGCCGGAGAGAAACATCACGGTAAACCTTGCGCCTGCAGATGTGAAGAAGGAAGGCCCGCTGTACGATCTTCCGATTGCGGTGTGTCTGCTTGCCGCCACGGACAAGGTGAAGTGTCGCGATCTCTCGGAATGGGGGATGGTCGGAGAGCTGGCGCTTTCCGGCGAGATCCGTAGAGTGCGGGGCGTGTTGCCGATTGTGATGGAGATGCGCCGTATCGGAAGAAAAGGCGTGCTGGTGCCCGTGGAGAACGCGGAGGAGGCGGCTGTCGTTAACGGCATATCGGTGTATCCCGTCAGGACGTTGCGAGAGGCACTTGATTTCCTTACCGAGGAAGTACGAATAGCGCCGGTGTTTTCGGATCTGTCTCGTCTTGTCATGGCCGGACGCGATACGGGAGATGATTTCGCAGATGTTAAGGGACAGTATTTCGCGAAGCAGGCGATTGAAGTCGCTGTCGCCGGGGGGCACAACCTCTTAATGATTGGCTCTCCCGGATGCGGCAAGACTATGCTTGCAAAACGTATTCCGTCGATTTTGCCGCCGCTGAGCGTTGAAGAGGCTCTTGAGGTCACCCGGATACATTCGGTGGCGGGAGTGCTCAAGCCCGGCCAGCCGCTCATGGTGCATCGTCCTTTCCGCGCTCCGCACCATACGGCTTCTTCCGCCGGGCTGCTCGGCGGCGGCACCCATCCGCAACCGGGAGAGGTTTCGCTGGCGCACAGAGGAGTGCTGTTTCTGGACGAGATGCCGGAGTTCAGCAGGCACGCCCTTGAGGTGATGCGTCAGCCGCTTGAGGATGGTCACGTTGCGATTTCACGCGTTTCCGGCACATGCGACTATCCAAGCCGCTTCATGCTTGTCGCGGCGATGAATCCATGTCCGTGTGGATACTGGGGCGATGCGCATCGGGAGTGCAGGTGTTCGCGCACAAAACGCATGGAGTACCGCAACAGGGTGTCGGGTCCCTTGCTGGACAGGATAGACATCCAAATCGAGGTTACTCCGGTTTCATACGAGGAGCTTGCGGAACTTCCCACCGGTGAACCTTCGTCTGCCTTACGGGAACGTGTGGTTCGCGCACGTGAGATTCAGAGGCGTCGCTTCGCCGACGATCCGGAGGTGTTCTGCAACGCCGAAATGCGTTCAAGGGACATCGCCCGCTATTGCAGGCTTGACCGTTCTGCCCAGGAGATGCTTCGGGCCCGTCTGAGCCAGCTTGATCTTTCGGCGCGTGCGTACGACAGGGTGTTGAAGGTGGCTCGGACGATTGCGGATCTTGACGGACGCGATGCCGTCTCGGAAAGTGATGTGAACAGGGCGGCGGGATGGCGTGCCTTGGACCGCAATTACTGGACATAAGACGATGATAAAGGCAAACTGGACAGCGCTTCCGATTGTTCTTGTCGCCGCGGCTTTGGTCGCAGGGGAAACGCTTGGTTTTTCGTTGTCCTGTTTGCCGGATTGTGGGCTTGGACTCTGCTTCTGGCGGTTCTGCTGATATGTGTTCATGCCGGATGGGGTTTGCCTTGCGGAGTGCACTTGATCGCATTCATGGTTGGCGTTGCCCTTGCCTGGCATTCGGAGTCTGAAAGGTTGTCGGTTGAAGAGTATTCGAAGTCAATGCCGCCGGGCGGCGGCGCACCGGTGTTCCTGCTTAAGGTAGAGGGAAGAGCCACATGTCGAGTGGACAGGGAGGGAAACCGGATGACAAGTTTCGGTTCGCATATGAAGAATGTTCCGGTCAAAGTAGTTGCGCCATTGCCTGATGGACTGTCCGCGCCGAGAGATGGGGAATGGTGGCGTTGCTCCGGATGGCTTGCCCTCCGCAAGAATTCCGCCAGCAGGTATTCGAGAAGAACGCTATGGGTCACTAAGAGGAATGTTTTTGTGAAGGTGGGAGATGCGGATTCATGGTCGTCAAGATCGCTTTACCGTCGGCTTTCCGGTGCGTTGTCGCGTAGGGTGGCGGAAGGTCTTGGATGGTCGGATGACGCCGCATCTTTCGGGAATGCGATGCTTCTTGGCCGGCGTGATGGAATCTCTTACGGGAAGCTTGGGGTTTATGCCGCCGCAGGCACGATTCACGTGTTTGCGATATCGGGGCTTCATGTGATGCTGATAGCGGCCATGCTCACAGGGTTTCTGAAGTTTCTTGGGCTCACCGTGCGAATGGGCGCTGCCTTTGCGATACCTGTGCTTTGGACGTATGTGATGCTTATCGGTTTTCCGGCAAGCGCGGTTCGCGCTGCCGTGATGACATCGCTCTATCTTGCGGCACATCTTTTCGGAAGACGTCCGGATTCGCTTGCTGCATGGGGGATGGCGGTGATTCTGATCTGTGGTTTGTCGCCGAAGATGATACTGAATGTGGGATGTGTCCTGTCGTTTGCGGTGATGCTTGGGATAGTCCTGTGGCTTAGATGGTCCGCGCAATTTGCGTCTCCTGCAGACTGCCTGTTGAGGTTTGCCTCTGTCGAGTCTGCCCTTGGCGGAGGATGGCGCAAGGCGGTTGCGCTTTGGCTGTACAGGAAATCTTCATGGATCCTTGGGGGATTGGGGATATCGTTTGCCGCATGGGTTGCAGGAGCACCAATTGCGGCGCGGGTGTTTGAACGGTTGTCTCTAGGGGGT
>JAGBFY010000172.1 GCA_017936245.1 Kiritimatiellia bacterium | reverse complement strand
CAAGTGGCCACTTCCATTCGCCCCGATATTTAGCAAATGGTTCTAACTCCGTATTGAGGGAATTTGCTGTCGCCTGTCACTATTGTAAGATCATGGGCAAGCGAAGTCGCAATGATGATTCTGTCGGCGGGATCTTTGTGGACATCCGGCAACTGGGCGGCGCGAATCATGATGTCGTCTGTCGGCGGAATTGCAACAAGTCCATACTGTTCCTTGAGGTCTGAAACAAAGCCTGTCGCGTTGTTTGGAATGAATACTTTGTCCTCTTTTATGAGACGCGCAATCTCCCAGACCGATATGGGCGAGTAATGAAGCGCAGAAGCCATGGAAATGCGCCTCCGCGCGTCCAAGCTCAAGTCGCCACCGCCCATGCCAAGCCAAATCATTGCGCAAGTGTCAAGCAGATACCGCATCAAGCGTTCTCCCACAGCGTGGAGTCATCGGAGAAAAGGTCGCCTTTGACGACAATCTTTGTGCCATATCCAGTGAGCGGACGTATCTTGCGGGTTCGCTCGATTGGAACGACTCGTGCAATGGGGCGCCCGTATCGCATGATTGTGAAAGAGACGACCCCGGACTCAACTTCGGAAAGCATCCCTGAGAAGTTGGCCTTTGCCTCTTTTATGCTCATTATTGTTGGCATGACAGAATCCTCCTTGGAAATGAAAACATTATAGCATGTGATGGTCTCTGGCGTCAATGGTGGTTTGTTGGTCAACATTAAACATTAAAGTGGAGAGGTGTCGCATCTTTTTCTACGGAGAATGAGGTTGGATGGCATTGAAGACAGGAATGGCTCTCAAAATCGGCAAACATAAGCCAATGATCAAACTCTTTCACTTTAGCATTTCAATAATTCCATTTCAATGATTCAGTAGAGAAGATTTATATGTTTTATTTGGTCTGTTGACATTAATACTGAAGACGTGTATAATTTCGGCATAATTGTAAACCATGAAATTACCAGAATCCATTATAGGCGTTCTTGCTGCACAAAAGGGAACGATAACATCTCAAGACATAAGTGCGCTTGGGATTTCACGGACTATGCTCGGAAAGTATGTGTCGGCAGGTTTGCTTGAACGTTCGGGGCGAGGGCTTTACACAGGTGCAAATGGTTTGATAGATGAAATTTTTGCACTTTGCAAACGTTGCAACAGGATTGTATTCTCTCATGCCACGGCATTATTCTTGTTAGGCAAATCCGAACGGACTCCATTCAATCATTATGCGACAATAAAGTCGGGAGAGACTATCCCTCAAACCCTGCGGCAGCAGCTTAAATGTTTTTATGTTAAAGACGAATTGTTTGATGTAGGTAGAATTGAGGTACAAACGCAGTTTGGCAACGTTGTCCCTTGCTACAATCTTGAACGTACAATATGTGACTTCATAAGGAATCGGCGGCGAATAGATGATGAATTGTATCTTGCGGCATTAAGGGAGTATATCTCCGACAAATCGCACTGTCTTTCAAGACTTGGCAAGTACGCCAAATGTTTTGGTATAGAGAACAAAGTCAATGCAATGTTGGAGGTTGCATTATGAGCTCAAAGCAAATGAGTTTTAAATCAATGATAAAGCGTATCGCCGACGAAGAACAGATTCCCGCACAGGTGGTATTGCAGAATTTCATGTTTGAGCGGTTTTTTGCGCGTCTGTCTAAAACACCAATACGCGAAAAGTTAATCATTAAAGGCGGTACCTTGATATCCCAATTCTTAGGTTTGTCCAAAAGGACAACCATGGATATTGATTTGACACTGCAGGGCGCAACGCTTTCCGAGGAATCGATAAGAGAACATCTTAAAAGCATTTTGGACATGGATTTGGATGATGGTATCACCTGGGAAATGAAATCAATATCACCTATTCGTCATGATGATCTGTATGGAGGATTTAGGGTCAAGTTAAATGCCGCATATGAAAAAATTATTGTGCCGTTCTCCATTGATATATCTACAGGAGATGTTATAACACCTGCGCCGCAGGATTTCATTTTTATGAGCCGTTTCTCGCCGAATGGGAATTTTAGAATTAAGGCATATACGGTTGAAACTATTATGGCAGAAAAGATTGAAGCGATACTCTCACTTGGAATTCTTTCTACTCGTCCACGCGACTATTATGATGTACATATGCTTCTTTCAACAGTTAAGTATGATGAGTCTAATCTGTCAAAGGCTTTGCATTTGACGGCAATTCATCGGGATTCTATGGGCACTATTAAAGAATGGAGCGAAGGGTTGAAATTGATTCAAGATTCGAAAACAATGCGCGAACGATGGGATAAGTATTGTCGCGAATTTTCGTATGCCAAAGGGATATTGTTTGATGAAGTTTGTGAGAATATTCGTAAGGTGTTGAAGGTGGTTGCATAAGAAGAATTGTCAGAAACTTGATCGAAAAGCGCAGAATTCAAGTGGATAGGTCTGGATGTTGAACAGTGTTATATAGACGGTGCAAACCATGTCCATAGTTTATAAACAACGAACATTGTTTATTGGCTGTGGTGGTGTGTTTTGGGAGGGGATGATTGTGTGATTTTGGTTGAGTTGGAAGACGGAAGTAATGGGGGGATTTGATTTCTGCGATGCGAAAATGCTTTGTGAGGGATGCGTTAAAAAGTACATACAAGCACCATTAATCGGAATGAGAATATGGTTAGGACTGATTCTCAAGATTATGGTGCGGATGAAATCTTATATATTGCCTGAATTGTGCTATTTGACAAAATCAATCGGTAAATGTGCGAAATTATAATTCTTTTCGAGGTCTTCCCCAGTTGTTCCAAAATTGAGGTGTGTCCCTTCGGTGCGGTAGAACTGAACCGGTTGGCGGCGAGCTTTGGGAATTGAACACGGAAGTGTGGTATAATTGCCGGAAATGCAAGAATGCAGACACAGACTGTTGCGCGTATGCCGGAATGCGGCAGCAAACAATTTTCTGCCCATGGTTGTTCTATGGGTAGCGTCTGTTGTTGTCGTTTTTTCGTATTACGCCATTCCGTCAGTACCTTCTGCGTTGGAGCCGCTTGCCCATTGGCAGAATGAAGGCGGGTGGATTGCTGCGTTCCTCAGCCGTGTGGCATTTTGTGGCGTCTTGCCGGGAATATTCATCGTCTGCATAAAGTCCTTGAGACCGAAGTACGTACTGGGTGTCATTGCGGTACAGACGGTATGGTCAGGCATTTGCGGGATCGTAAGCGACTGGATGTTTTCGTTCAACGCGCATCTTTTCGGAAGTGGCACCTCTTTTTCCGTTTTGTGCGCCAAAACAGCCGTTTGCCAGTTCATATGGACCCCGCTCATATTTGCGCCACTTGGTTCGATTGTGTATTTCTGGATGGGTAGGGACTTTTCATTCGCTCGGTTTCGCAGAGAAATGCCAAAAAGTTTCTACAGCGGACTTGTTCTGCCGAATCTTCTTGCCAATTGGGTTCTGTGGATACCAGTGACGTTTGCCATACACATGTTCCCAACGCCTCTTCAGATACAACTTTCGGGAATGGCGTCGGCGTTGTTTTCGCTTATGCTTCTTGCGATGGGGAGGGAGAAATGAAATCGCGCAACATACTTTTCTTCCAATATCCGTGGAGATTGTGGCGTGAACGTCTCGCCGGCATATACCGTTACGCGAAGGGAGCCGGATGGCATGTAAGCGTAGCCGAATATGGGCGCAACTTCGATTCCATATCCGACGCGCTGAAATTCTGGCGTCCTGACGGAATCATAGTGGAGGGCGGATACACGGAACTGGAGGATTTTTCCCAATCGGCGTTCAAGGGTGTTCCTGCGGTGTTCTGCGATGCGCGCGCATCCAAGATGAAGCGTCCGTATTCCGGCGTAGCGCATGATTCGTCCGTCACAGCGTCGCTCGCAGCGAAGGAACTTATTTCTCTTGGCCGCCCGAACTACGCTTTTGTCGGTAATCTCCAGCCGCGCGATTGGAGCGACCAGAGACGGAACGTGTTTGCGCAGGCTGTCGCAACGGCTGGAGGCAGGCTGGACATCTTCGAAACGATGCCTGTGCAGGACTTCGATTCGTACCGGGAAAGGTTGCGCTCGTGGCTTAAAGCGCTTCCGCGTCCGTGCAGTCTGCTTGCTGCAAACGATGCCACGGCTGACATTGTTTTGCGTCTTTTGCGCAATATGCGCATAAAAGTGCCGGAAGACATTGTCGTGGTTGGAATTGACAACGATTCTCTCATCTGTGAAAACACCATTCCTACATTGACGAGCGTGGCGCCGGACTTCGAAAAATCGGGCTATCTTGCCGCCGAAATGCTCGCAGCCATAATGGCAGACGGAACTGAAAAGAGCGCGATACGCACTTTTGCCGCCATGCACATCGTTCGCAGGGGATCCACTCGCATCCTGAAACGGAAGGACGAGGCGATCAAGAAGGGCTTGGAGTTCATTCGAGGACGTATTTCGGACGGAATTTCGCCGATTGACGTCGTACGGCAGATCGGCGGCAGCCGTCGCCAGGCGGAATACAGGTTCAGGGAGTTTGTCGGCAAGTCGATCGGGGAGGAGATTCTTTCAGTCCGCTTGGAAACGGCGAAGAAGCTGCTTTCCGATCCGTCGGTTCCGATTGGCGCGGTCGCGGTGCATTGCGGATATTCCGACGATTCGCTTCTCCGCAAGGCATTCAAGTCCGCGACAGGGATGTCATTGAGCGAATACAGGAAATCGGTTTCGGGCCTGTGATGCAGATGCTTATCACGAAAGCCGTTTGACTTTTGCCGGTCGCGATCTCCTCCGCGCCTGACTCGTCCCGCGCAAAACGCACGAATAACTTTGCGTAAACTGCACGCCGCTCTGTGCCGAAACATGGTATAATGCGTACGTTTTTTCCAATAGGTGGTTATGTAATAAATGGTAAAACTGCGTAAAATTGCAATATTTTTAGGGGGGGGGGTAATTTATCGCCCCTCGTTGGCGGACACACGGAGGCGTGCGCCATCGTGTGCTACATTCGCATCGGCGAGAATGGCAATTCTTGCTGGATGCACGATAGCCATCGTTGCATGCACGGCATTTTCGGCTGCTGACTTCCCGTATGTGACCGGTGACGCGCTTGGCACGCCGGTTCCGATATCTGATGGTTCGCCCGGCCCGGGGCGCGGCCTCTGGCTCGAAGACGGCCGACTGTACATTCTTTCAAGCAACGAGCTTTGCCTCTATTCCGTCGAAGACAACCCACTTCGTCCGCGGCTGCTAGGCAGAGCGCCGGGCGTGCTTGAAGGCAGGCAGGTGGTCGCCAGCGGCGGAATCGCATACGTGTCGGCGCGCGAACGCGGAATGTGGATCGTGGATTGCCGCGTTCCTGACCGCATGGAGGTCCTTTGCCGCTACGATTCGATAGGCCTCGGAACGGGAGTGGAGGTCTCCGGCGACGTCTGCATGCTCACCGAGACGAGACACGGCGTGGAATTTATAGACGTTTCCGATCCGCGCCGCCCGCAGCACATCCGCATCTGCAAGACCGACGAAAGCCAGAGCGTGATCTATCGCGACGGCTACGTCTATTCCGGTGAATGGTTATTGGCGCACCTTACGGTTTTGGACGCCCGCGACATGTCCGCCGTGCGCGAAGTCGCGCGCTGCGACTTCCACGGCAACGGAGATGGAATCTGGAAATGCGGGAACTTTCTCTACTGCGCGACCGGTCGCCATGCCGCACACGTGCCGGGAATAAAACCCGAGAATCGCAAGGGGCAGGGACTGGACATCATCGACGTTTCCGATCCCGCGCGGCCGAGGAATGTCAGCCGAATTTCATACGCCCCGGGCTTTTGCCGCGGGAAACCCGATACATGGACGCCGCGTGTGAGCGGGAGCCTCCTCGTCAGTGCGCAGACGTGCCAGGGCTTGTACGCCGTGGATGTTTCGGATCCGGCGAATCCAAAGATACTCGACAGGTGGATCGCTCCAGACATGCATCCGATTGCGGGCGTGAGCGGAACGGAAGACTGCCCCGGCGGCGCCGTGACGTCGGTCGCGATAGGCGACGGCGTCGTCTACGCCGCCGGCCCCGATTTCGTTCCGGTGGCGATTCCGTGCAGGATGGCGAAGTACGAGCCCGTGCGCAGGGGCAATCCGCCGGCAAACGCCGGGTGGAGAGATCCATATCCGGACCCGCCGGCCGACTTCACGAGATGGCGGCCCCCGCCGCAGTTTCGCGGTCTCGCCCGCGCGTGCGCGGTTGTCGGCGACACGTGCTACGCGGCATGCTCGGATGCGGGGCTCTACGCGCTCGATCTTTGCGAGACGGGAATCGCGGGCGCGAAGAAGCTTGGTCCCGAGAAGGCGTTCGACGTGGCCGCACGCGGCGACCGGCTGTATGTGGCTGAAGGTTCGCAGGGTTGGGCGATATATTCCATCACGGGCGACGGCATCGTGGAGATCGGCCGGTACCGCAGAGACGGCGAGACGGCGCGCGATGTGTACGCCTGCACGGAAAGATGGGCCGTGTTCTCGAACCGCGAACGTTGCCACCTGATGGACGTGGGCGATCCGTCCGCGCCGAAATACGTGCTTTCGGCGCAGAACCAGGCCGGGTGGAACAAGTTCATGTGCCCGGATCTGCTCGGAGGACGCTACCTCGCCTGCAATTCTGCGCTGAAATACGTTGAATGGATCGATCTCGACGCAGTCCCGGCCCCGAAGCTGTCGATAGCCGCCGATTCGCTCCTGAGCTCTTCGGCGGGGCTTTGCAGCTTGGGAGAGAACGCGCTCGTGTGCGACAAAGGGCGGTATGCGATAGTGAAGCCGGGTGCCGACGGTCACTGGGATTTCCGCAAGTTCGATGGTGGCGGGATTCCTCGGACCGACGGACGGCTTGTGGCGCAATCTCTGCAGAACGGCGGCACCATTCGCCTGCACGACTTTTCCGATCCGCTATGTCCAAAGCGTCTGGGCGAATGGAACATGAAGTCGTCGTTTGCCGGGCCATGCTCGTTCTGGAAGGGTCGGATCATCGTGCCATGCGGCTACATGGGGGTGCTTCTTCAGAAGACCGCCGCCGCAAATCCACAGTTTTAAACAGCATCTTAAAAGGAGGTCAAAACAATGACACACACACGTAACATTACAGGCATCCGCGCAGCAGCCGCTCTCTTGCTGGGCCTGGCGATTGCGGCCCGACCCGCCTTCGGCGACGCATACGAACTCGCTGCGGGCTTGAGCGACACGCTCACGTCGGAAACCGCCGAGACGACGACCTACGACTCGATGTCGATCGCCGGCAGCCTGACCGTCTCAGGCATGAAGACGGTTGAAAGTACCGGAGGCATTTCCGTGCTGGGCGGCACGGTCACGGTGAGCGGCAGTGCGGCCTCGATCGGCAAACAGGGAAAACGCGGCTGCGACTGGGACCTTGGGGCGGACGGCAAGGTCGTCATCAACGACGGCAAGACGGATTTCGCCGTCGGAGCGAAAGTTTTCACCATCCTGGACAATAACGTTGGGCAGGACGGCTACATCGACTTCATGGAAATCGGCGATGGCGGATTCTGTCCGTATTATCTTGACAACAACGCGGTCGCAACGGCGCGCATCAAGGTTTCGGGAACGGTGACGCTTGCAAAGGGGGATGGCAATTCATACGGTCGCGGTATCGTCAGAAAGGGCGCTTTCGAAATCCTCTTGCAGAATCAGGCGCAACTTACGTTCAGCGTCGGCAACCAACAGGGATCGCTGAATGGCGGCCCCGACTCGTCCGAGAACTCCGTGGACATCGTGGGCGTGGGCGACGTCACGTTCAAAATGTACTTGAATGGAAATTATCCGTGTGCGCTTCGCACGGGCGCAAAGCTGAATCCAGTTGGTTCCGTCACGTTCGGTTCAGGCCATAGCAGCACCTCCGCAAAGTTCTCGCTGGAGGGCGACGACATCTTCGGCGCGAATGTCTCGAATGTCTGCGTGGCGGCCGCGGGCGGCAATGTCACGCTCGACATCGCCTCCGGCACGACGCAGACCGTGCGGCGACTCTCCTT
>JAGBFY010000171.1 GCA_017936245.1 Kiritimatiellia bacterium | reverse complement strand
CCATACGGTCAGGCACATCGCCGAGGAAGTCGACAGAAGCAGTTTGACTCCAGCTGGCATTATACTTGATCTTTCCGCCGTTGAACGAGAACAAAAGCCGAGAATTTTCAGGCTTTACATGATTCCCGGAATACCACATCTGCAATGCCGACAGGCAGCCTCCACGGTTCAGGTTCACCTGAGAGACCGCACCGGCACGTGAAAGGAGATTTATGCGCCGCACATCAAGCAGGGAATTGTCATCGACAGTAAGAACCGATTCACCGCCCGTCGTCGGTCGATCCGTGAAATTATATCCCAAATGAAAATAAGATGCATCCGTATTGTCAGTGAATGTGGTGCTCGTGTCGTATTTGGCACCGTCGCCGAGATAGAAGTTGGCGTACCCGGCACCTCCGGCCCTGACGCCGCTATTTCTATTTCTTGCAATACCGCCATACTGCACATAGTGCGCTTCGGAACCGGCTGCAGAAGCCATATTCAGATTGCCCGCAGTTGTGAAAACAGAGTTGGAAGAGCCGAAATATCCATAACACGCCGCACTGTCCGTAGCGACATCCAACAAATCGTTGCACTGGTAGAGTTCGGCGTTTTCAAGCGTAAGCGCTCCTGCGCCCTTTGTACCCACCTTAAACGCGTTTGTCACCACGGCTCCGTCTCGGATCGACGCCACGCCCCAACCGGAAGCATTGACTGACTGAGTATTATACACGTCGCGACGCTGCCCAAGATAGACCATCGAATAAAGGTACGAATTGCCGCCCTCTCCACGCACCGAGGCGGACCATCTTGTGTCTCCAACCACATCCAAACGGGGGATGAGTCCGTCTGTGGCAAAAGAAGGATTGCAGACGGTAAGATACCCCATATCCGTTATCACATCTCCTGCATCTTCAAGAAGCAGTGCCCCCCCGGACTTTATGTGAGATGTATTCCACGCGTTTACAAGCTTCTGGCGTCCGCCTCCTACAATGTCGATCGCGCCTGCGTTTATATCCATGCGGGAGAAGTAATGGTCATTCGTAAGCATCGCCACTTTAAGCACGGCATCGTACTTTGTAAGCGCAAAATTCGTAACCGCACCACGGATCGTGAGCACACGAGGTGTCTCGAATTTATACAATCCGGAAAACGTCAAAGACAATCCGGAGTTGACTCCTGTTATTCCTCGAAGCATCTCGGCATCCTTGAATACACGGAGCGTTGGATTTGCCTCGGCCTTTACTTCCCAGGGGAATGGAATTCCCGAAGCTTGAGTGAAGAAATCCAAACAGGCCACCGTTGCAAGCGTCCATGAATTCCCGTCCGAAACGCCATCCCATGATTTGAGGCTATCAATAGTCACACTGTTACTTAACTGGACGATGTTGCCGGGATTCTTGACGTGCGAGCCGTATTCATGGGACGCATACATAAATGATTCATCAATGCTGCCGACAACCTTATTTGTAAGAGTATGGGAATTAAGATCCGTGTAACGCACACCGAATTTCTTGTCCCCGCCGATAGTCGCTCCGTCGGTCAGTTTGAGGTTTGTTATCAGGCAGTCGCCGCCGGACGAGCCGGTACGGTAGAACGCCCCCTTCCCGTCCGGACCGTCACCGGCAATCTCCATCTTGTATATCAAGCGGGTCTTCTGTCCGGGATTTGCCCCTGTATACCAAAGCGCCGCTCCGCGCGCCACCTTAATCGTTGTTTTTTCCCCGCCGAACGGATCAGTGCTTATCGCCGTCTTTACATACCCTTCCATAATCTCGACGGTCAAAGCAGACTTTCTCGCGCTGTTTCCAGCTTTGACCTCAAGCGTTCCGTCTCCCTTTTTGATCACCTCCGACACTTCATCAGGAATCAACTCGTTTTCCACATAGGTCTCCCCCGATGGAATGTCATATGTCAAAACATCGCCGTCTATTGTTCTTGTGCCTCCGGCAAACGCACAGAAGAACAAGCCGACCGAAAGCACGACAGTTACAGAACTTTTTATTGCGCACATAACAACCTCCTTAACGACATTTGTTCATTTGCGAAATCATCATCAGAATACGCCCCATCCCGGATGCATTCGGGCTCCAGGGATAGAACCAAGGGTTTGCGTCGTGATAGCGCTCACCCACATAATATTCATCGGTGATGGCGGTAAGCATACTTGACTCAAGGGCTTTCCTGGCCATATCTCTGCGTCCCACACGAAGCCAGGCGCGCATCCATCCAAGCTCAGCGGATGTCGTGTACCATGCATGATGGCGGCAAGCGGGATCGCGCGCGGCGCAATTCTTGTACATCCCCCTTTCATGGGCGAAGCCTCGCCTGAGCAGCCACCGACGCACGCGCAAAAGCTCCTCTTGCGTCAGAAATCCGGCATCAGCGATAGCGCCGGGATCAGGATAGCGGAACCGTTCGAGCCCATCATCGTCAGATCCGTCGGACGTACTCGGTATGCGCAGCTCATCCTTGCCACGGCACGCCTCTCGCCACACATCCAGCACTTTCTTCATCTCTGCACGATATCCCTTTTCGGCGGTCTTGAGCGCGGCAAGGTCACGGTCTGCGAAAAGCTCCGCAGCCTCGACGAGTTTCCCGTACGCGATGACGTTGCGCGCATCGGTCATGACCCAGTGACGCGATGCGACACCGGCATCGGTGGATACCATGGAAGGGAAAAGTCCGCCGCCAGAAGATCTCATGCGTTCTATCCATCCGAACGCGCACATCGCCTGATCGCGGTATTTTCTCCAGCAGTCAGCGTCCTTTGAAACGAGACAATGGTTCGCAAAACTTTCCAGCACGCAAGCCGTATCGCAGGCCCACTTGTGCCTGAACGGACCGAATTCGCCGCTGTCCCTCTGGCATTGCCCGAAATAGAAATCAAGAGCCTTCTTCACATAGCCGCCATACCCGATGAGATCAAGACCGGCAAGAAACGCCGCCGCGTCCCACGGCCACACGAAGCGCTGCAGCCCGCCCTGGCGCGGCAGGACAAAATCCCCTTGCGTCGGCATGGCGAGACACTGCAGCATCTGAACCGCGAAGTTCTTAGTGAGACGAAGCGTTTCGGCATCCTTCGGCAGATTGGCCATGTCAAGTTTCGCCAATTCCCCATTCCACGACGAACGCATCGATTGGGCAGCCTCATCATACCGCAAGCCGTCGATTGCGCCCTTGCCGATTTCAAGTTCGACGCTGCGGGAAGCTCCCGGCTCAAGCTCCACATCGAACCTGAGCGCACCATTCTTCGCATCCCACGAGAAACCGTCTCCGTGCACCGCGACAAACCGCTCGCCACACCGGACCTCATTCGCTTTGAACACGAGATTCGTCGGCGGCATCGCCAGCCAAGTGGAGACATCTGGATTGTAGATGTCATAGACATCCGGAGCGCCGTACACAAGCTTCATCTCCTTGCCGGCGCGTACCAGAAACGCAAAGGGATGAGTGATTTTCTTATACCCGCTGTTTCTGACGGAAAGCCTCACATGCCCGGACGGCCTGCGCCCGAAAGGAACTACGGCGGAAAGGGAAACCTCCAGAGCGCCCGCCGTCCATGTCTGACAATGTTCCGGGATTCCGTCATCCGTGACACTGAGCCGTGCCGTCCTGAAATCGAAGGAATCATCGTTTTCACCATGCACAAGCCATACTGCATGATCTTCAAGTTCGTTCGGGTGTATCGACCAGGCGGAATTGTGCACAACCTCCCCGAAAACTATCTTTCCCTCCCGCCAGTACGTGTACATCCGTTCAGAAAAAGGTCCGTGCAGATACCGTCGGGTTGTTTTCGGCCTTTCCCACGTCGGAACCTTGTCGTGCCGGTCCGGCGGAATACCATAATCGATCGATTTCGCCTGAACGCCGCCATCCACACAACAAGGGCTAAATTTCCCTTCAACCAAGCGGACATCGTCTATTACCCCTCGGAAATGGAGTGTGGACCAGTATTTTCTCCATCCCGCCTCTTCTATAGGGTCAAGTGTATGAACACGTTGGGCAATCGCAAGATATCCGGCGGGAAATCCGTTATCGGGAATCTTCTCCGATGATGCCTTTTTGCCGTCAATAAAAAGCTCCATTTCCTTTCCCGGAGACACAGAGAGCGCTACATGATGCAGTTTCCCGTCATCAAGCACCCCGGGCGGAGAGAACACGCGCACTCCGCCGTAACAGCCACAGACGCGCCTTTCGCGCCGTCCGTTGAAGGAGATGCGGATGCAGTTGTTCGATTCATACGGGCCATATTCCGCAAGAACGACAAAAGTGGGATTTTCCGATTTCGGCGAAGCGGTCCGCAAGGAAAGGACGGCGTCATTCCCTTTTGGCGCATCAAGATGGCGGACGTTGCCCTTCTGAGACCCGTCGTACACTGTAACCGCGCAAAGCGATGCGCATCGGCATAGACCCAACGCAAGCATCGCAATGCGGCAATACAACTTACTGTCTTTTGGACTTTTCATGACTGTAGATTAGGTCATCATTTTTCACCATCCGCATAAACGGCGAAATCGTCATACCACACGGTCTCGTCAGCACTCCCGCTCACAATAACCCGCATCGTCTTGACATTCCGGGGAACGACAACATAGGTGTAGCCGGCCCGCCATTCATCCGGTCGCCCCTCGTCAAACCTGATGGGATAGGACGGATATCCAGAGCAGAAATCCACTGACCCCCTCAGATTCTGCCCCTTGCCGAACACCCTTACGATGAATCTGTCGCCGAGCTTTATGTCCTTAAATGTTGCAATCACGCTTCCGCGCTTAACCTTTTCAAGCCGCACGGAAAAGCGGTCGTTGCGGCCGACTGTAGTGTCGGTCCCAATTTCACCGGGGGTCTTCCCATGCTTCCAGGTTGAGAATCCCGAAGCGAAACGGTTTGTGAGAAAGCCGCCGGAACTGCCCTTCACCGAAATGGCGCAGGAACCGTTCTGCAGGAGATTGACAAATTTGCACCCCTGTTTTTCAAGCATCCGGAACTTGCGTGCGCCCCAATCACTTGCGTCACGGCTCGCGCCGATCATATCGTACATGCCAGGAACGGCCTCGTTCCACAGCGTGTCCTTTACGCGATTGAGAGAGACATTACGCCATTTGATCAGCGGATGTCGCTCGCCGTAGATCCAGAGATAGCCATCGGACGCGACAACCGTGTGCTCAAAATTCTCCGCGAACCGGTCCGCCCGCGTCCCACCCTCGATTGCGGGCTGGTAGAAGATGTCAGTCTTATCGGCGAAGATGTAGCAATCAAGGTAGTTTGCGGGAGCAAAATGCACCTTGCCCCTGTACTTCGTCCTATTTTCCGGCTCGACAAGCGCGAGATATCCATTCTGTATGTGCTTTGACTTCCGGAAGGTGTCGCCTCTGTCGCCACGGTCGTAATATGAGGTTTCATCGCCGTCTATTATCATCGCCGTCTCGGGAAGCACGTCAAGCATGCCGTTGACGAAATCCGGCCAGAGATCCTTTGCTCTGCACCGCTCAGCGTCGGGATCGTCGCTCGTGCGGTAATTGCCGCCGAACGGCCAGCTCATGAACCACAGCGACATCAGCTTCAAATCCGGCTTCTCCCGAAACGCCGCCGAAAACACCTCCCTGCCGCGCTGTCTCGCCAGTTTGCGAACGGTATCGTAATCTCCGTCACCTTCGCGCCAACGGAACTGCCTTATTCCGCTGTAGTCCTCCGGGTCAAGGAGAATACCCTCGATGTCGCCCTCGCGGGCGATTCTGGCCAGAACTCCGAGATTGTTTGCGAAAAGCTCCCATGCCGCATCATCATCCCAGCGTTTGCGGCTTGCGGTATCGTTGGATTTCCATGTGTTCGCGATCCAGGCGCCGAGAAGGGAATGCCGCAGCGAACGGTGTTTTTTGGCTCTTCGTGCATGACTGTGGGTATTCGTTCGCGGCATAACCTCATTTGACCCCCTGTTTCATTGGCTG
>JAGBFY010000170.1 GCA_017936245.1 Kiritimatiellia bacterium | reverse complement strand
GTAGGATCCCATGCGGTGTAGCCTCGCGCCTCGAACGTGGACCTCAAACCTCCGGACGGGAAAGACGACGCGTCAGCCTCGCCGCCGATGAGATTCCGTCCGGAAACAGCGACAATCATGCTCGACTGCGTAGCCACCTCGATGAAGCTGTCGTGCTTCTCTACAGTGCCGCCCGTCAAGGGCTGGAACCAGTGCGTGAAATGCGTGGCGCCTTTCGATAGAGCCCATGTCTTCATGGCATCTGCCACATCGTCCGCGATGGAAGGATCCAGCGGTTTGGAGTCGCGCATCGTGGCAAGAAGCTTCGCCGCCACCTTCTTGGGAAGGAGGCGTTCTATCACCTTCACCGAAAACACATCATCGGCATATGTGCCGAATGCTTCGGGAATGGGACTTTCACTTTTTTTCATCGAAAATCACTCGTCCTTAAGCTCGATCTTCGCATCGGCGCGAAGTTCACCCATGAGCCTGCCGAATGCGGCGTTCTTCGCTTCACGGGCAAGAGCCTCCTTCAAGGAATCCTTTACTTCGTCGAACAACTTCTCGCCGCCGGGCTTCTCGCCTGTCTTGCGGAGGATGTGGAAGCCAAACTGGGTCTCGACGACATCGGAAATCTCATCCACCTTCACCTCGAATGCGGCCTTGTCGAACTCCGGCACCATCTGCCCCGGACCGAACCATCCGAGATCACCGCCCTCCTTGCCGGACGGGCAGTCGGAGTTCTCGCGGGCTGCATCGGCAAACGCCTGCTCGACATTGATCTCCATCGTGATCTGAGCACGAAGAGAGTCAATCTTGGCTCGGGCCTTAGCCTTGGCTTCCTCATCGCCATCATCCGTCTTCACAAGGATGTGGCTTGCGCGAACCTGCGGCGGCTCCTTGAACATATCGCGGTGTTCGTTGTAGTACTTCTCGCAATCCTCGTCGCTCGGAACGGGAGCATCCTTGGTGGCATCGGCAACGAGCTCCTCACGCGTCTTGCCGGCTGCCCTTGCGGCGTCCTCGAGAATCTTGGCGGCGATCACCTGCTCCTGCGCGGATGCGACAATCTCCTCCATGTGCTCCTTGAGCGCATCCGGCGGCACGCCCTGCATGGCGTAGAAGTTCAGCATCTGCTCCACGGCAGACTGCATGGCAGACTCTGGAATCTCTGTTCCGTTGACAAAAAGCTTTTTCATCGATTCTCCTTTATTGGCGTGAAATTATATCATATCGTCTTGCCGGGAAGCGAGCGGAGGCGAAGCTGTCCGCACGCCGCCTGGCTTTCCTTGCCCCTCGATCGGCGTATCATGGTCTGGACGCGGTTCTTCATGAGAACGTCTAGGAACATGAGCATCGTAGATTCCGGCGGCGTCTTGAAATCGGGACGGTGATCGACAGGCGAAAGCGGAATCAGGTTGACCTTCGCCATCGGAACTTCCTTTACACGCCGCGCAAGCTCCTCTGCGCATGCACGTGAATCGTTTACACCCTTGATCACCGTGTATTCGAAGGTTATGATGCGCTTGGTCTTCTGGGTGTAATCCCGGCAGGCCGCAAGCAGCTCCGCGATCGGCCACTTGCGGTTCACAGGCATGAGCTCGTTGCGCAATTCATCATTCGGCGCATGGAGAGAGACGGACAGCTCGAACTGCAACCCTTCCGAGGCAAGCCTCTCAAACCCGGGCACGACACCGCACGTGGAAAGCGTGATGTGCCTCGCCCCAAGGTTGGGTCCGCGTCCGGCATTTATCAGCTTCAGCGCACGCATAGTCTCGTCATAGTTGGCAAAAGGCTCGCCCATGCCCATGACGACGAGGTTCGTAAGCGTTCCGTATTTCCTCGCGGCCATCACCTCCGCGACAATCTCATCCGAGCGCATGG
>JAGBFY010000169.1 GCA_017936245.1 Kiritimatiellia bacterium | reverse complement strand
GGCGTCGGTTCTTCGAGCTCAGTGAAATGCGCAATGGGCGTTGGCTCGCACAGAACCATGATCGGCTTGCCTGTGCCGGCGGAAGCCAGAAAGAGACGTGGAACTACGGTGAATCATATCGAATGTCGCTGAAACTCGATTCATCGGGAATAAGCGGTGAGGTGAAGGATAAATCCGGCAAGATCCTGTATCTGGCAAGATACTCATTCCCGAAGCCGTCTGCGGACGGAACGGTGAATGCCGTCACGTGCGGACGGCCTTCGCTGCACACAAAGGGATTTTTCTCAGGCACTTTTTCCTCAATCGATGCGGAAGTCTCTCATCCTTGCCCGAAAGCTCCGGACCAAAGGGCGATACCTCCATACGCATCGGATAGCTTCATCGCCGGGGTGCTGGACGAGGCGACCGGATTCTTCCGTGTGAAGAAATGCGATGACGGCAAGTGGTGGGCTATTGATCCGCTTGGCCGCGGGACTGTGCTTCTCGGTGTGAACCATGTGAGCTATCAGGGCCAGTGGAGTCTGCGGACGATGCGGAGCATCCACCGTGAAACGAACATGCGCAAGTTCCCCAACCGCACCGACTGGGCGACAAATGCAGTCGCAAGGCTCAAGGACTGGGGTTTTAATATGCTTGGTGGCGGCAGCGATTCAGGCTTAAGATACCGTGGACTTCTTCATGCGTTCACTCTTTCCATGGGCGAGACGGTCTGCCGCGATGGAGTCCCGGCGGAGTTTTTCATCTGTCCAAACGAGAGCCGTCCATGCACTTCATTCCCCAATGTTTTCCATCCCGATTTCGAGGTGTGGTGCGATTATGTCGTAAGGAAGAAATGCGCACCGAACAAGGACGATCCGTGGCTATTCGGATATTTCATTGACAATGAACTTGCCTGGTGGGGACGTGGCATGCTCGATGTCGGACTGTTCGACACTGTCGCGAAACTTCCGCAGGAGCATTCGGCACGGAAGGCGCAGGTGCGTTTCCTTGCGGAGTGTCGGATTGAGTCCGGCGATGTGCCGGTTGCAGTGAAACTTGATTTTCTCAGACTTGCGGCAGAGCGGTATTTCTCCGTAACGTCGGCGGCGATCCGCCGCGCAGACCCAAACCACCTTGTCCTTGGCGCACGTTTTGCCGGGATACGTGGTGCTCATCCGGTGGTGTGGGAGGTCGCCGGAAGATATTGTGATGTGGTTACGTTCAACTGCTATCCGTGGGCCGATCTTGACCGCAACGTTGTGCGAATGGGCAGATCGCTTGATTCCGAAAGGGTGTCCGATGCATTTGCGAAACTTCATGTCCGTACGGGACGGCCGCTTCTGATCACGGAATGGAGCTTTCCGGCCCTTGATACGGGCCGTCCTTGTTCGCATGGTGCGGGACAGCGGTTCCGTACCCAACCGTTGCGCGCACAGGCTTCGGAACTTTTCGCGAAGACGCTTCTTTCCCTGCCGTATGTGCTCGGATACGATTATTTCATGTGGGTCGATCAGCCCAAAGCGGGTTTGAGCGATGCGTTTCCTGAAGACTGCAACTACGGACTCATCAGCGAAGAGGATGTTCCATACTGTGAACTGACATCCGTGTTTTCGCGAGTGCACGGCAATGCGGGGACTTTGCGGAATGCGGGACTTCCGGTGGAGAGAAAGGTCACGCCGCCGTCGGCGGTTCTCGCATCGGAGGCAGAGAGAATGCTTGGCCGTTGCCGCGATGCCGAATATGTGCGCGACGGCGACAGATACAGGGTGTCGATGTCAAGCGGACTTGTTTTGGAAGGCGCCGTCGGCGGGCAGGATATCTTCAGCAGTGTAAAAGTGAACGGGATCGATGTGGGGCGTTTCACGATGATGCTTTGCGACAAAGTGCGCGGAAATTCAAGGTGGCATAATCTGTCGAAGGTGCTGTCCGCTAGGTGGAAGAATGGCTCACTCGAAGTGACGGCGGAAGGAGGACCGGCGGACGGACGCTTTTCGTTCACCTGCAGGGTCGTTCCGGTGTCCGGGCGCAGCTGGTTTATGTGCGAACTGCTGAAGGCGACGAATCTCAGCAAGTCTGAGATGAAAATGTCCTCGTTTCTGTTCCGTCAGTATGTGCCGTATGCTCAGGACAAATCGAAGGTTCCGGAGTTCAAAAGTGCTCCTAACCTTTGGAAGACGCCCGATGCGGACGCATGGTTCAGAAAATCCGACGGTGCGTTTTTCGGTGGATTCACCAGTGCCGGAACTGTGGTTCGTTTCCAGTATTTCACGTCGAATGGAGGACGCATCCAGCATCCAGACGCGCAGTTCGAGCCTCGGGACCTGACACCGTTGAAGCAAGGCGGATCATACGATCCGAAAAGCTCTGTCTGGATGCTTGCGATCTGCGGCGCTAACGGCGGACGCAAGGCGTGGGATGGATGTATCGAAACCCTGTCGAGGTCCATTGGACGGTAGCGACGAATGATTTTTGGTAAAATGCAAAACTTCAGTTAAAGGAGTGAAAGAAATGGCGAAGAGGCATATTTTTCTGCTGTCTGTTTTTTCGGCGTTCTGCGCTGTCGCGGGTTCGCGGTGCAACATAACGGAGACGGAACTGGAGTTTCCGACCTACGGATTTTCCGATCCGGATCCGGTGGCGCATACGGAATCGCCGCTGTATCCATATTTTCGGTTCGACGGTTCCGTGGCGAAGTCCACACTGAAGAAGTGGAAGGCGGTCATTCTCGAGAACGAGAAAATAAAGGTCACGATGCTGCCGGAGATTGGCGGCAAGGTGTGGGGTGCGGAGGACAAGGCCACCGGGCGGGCGTTCGTCTACTACAACCATGTCGTGAAGTTCCGCAACATCGCGCTTCGCGGCCCCTGGTGTTCTGGCGGTATAGAATTCAACTTCGGAATCACCGGGCACGCCCCGACGTCTGCCACTCCCGTCGACTGGTCCGTGCGCCGGAACGCCGACGGCAGCGTGAGCTACTTCGCTTCCGCCACAGAATACATAAACCACACGACATGGCAGGTGGAGGTTCGTCTTGCCCCTGGTGACGAGCATTTCACAACCAGCACAACCTGGTACAACGGCTCCAACCTGGAAGGTCCGTACTACCATTGGATGAATGCGGCGTTTCCGCTCCCTAAGAATACGGAATTCGTCTTCCCAGGACGCAACTATGTGGGGCATCCGGGCGATGCTCACGCATGGCCGAAGGATGCAGAAGGCCGCAATCTCGACATCTATTCGGAAAATGCTTTCGGTGAAAACAAGTCGTACCATGTGCTTAATGGCGACAACCGTCTGTTTGGTCTGTGGTGGCCGGATGTCTCATTCGGCGCTGTTCACCGCAACGCGGCGTACGAAAAGTACGGCAGGAAGATTTGGCTTTGGTCGCCGTCCCGTGAAGGCGCGATCTGGGAGGATCTCCTTACCGACAGTGATGGACAGTATGCCGAACTGCAGTCAGGACGAATCTTCCAGCAGCCGCGTCCGCCTTGCGAGAAGACGCCGTTCAAGATCGCGTCATTCGCTCCCGGCGGTACGGATCGCTTTGAAGAAACGTGGGGGCTTGTGCGTTCCCGCGACGGATTTGGACGTCCAGAAATGGACATCAAACCGCGTCCTGTTGAGATGCCCAAGGATTTCGACTGGAATTCGGCGCAGGGGCTTTTCATCAAGGGTGTTCAGAAACTGCGCTATCGCGACTGCGACGATGATGCGCGCACGCTCCTCAAGGCCGCTCTCGAGAAGGACGCAAACCATCTGCCTTCGCTTGGAGCACTAGCTGGCCTTGCCGCCCGTCAGGCGAGATATGATGAGGCGATTTCCTATGCCGAACGCGCACTTGCTGTCGATACCTACGATGCCACAGCGAACTATATTGCGGGCTTTGCGGCTTTCGCAAAGGGCGATATGCCCACCGCAAAGGAACGTCTTGGACTTGCTTCTTTCAATGCCGGATACCGTGCGCCTTCCTTTGCTATTCTCGCAAAGATTGCGTTGCGCGAGAAGGACTGGGCAGGAGCATGGAAGCTTGCGGAACGTGCGCTTGAATCGAATGGCCTTTCGTTCGATGCGTTGCATGTTCGGATGGTCGCGGCAAGGATGGCCGGCGATGTGAAGGGCGCATCGCGCTTTGCAAAGGATGCACTCGAAAGGCTTCCGCTCTTCCATGCCGCCCGCTATGAATCCGGCAAGGTGTCCGGCGGCGAAGATTTCCGCAGTCTTGTGCGTGGAGAGTTCCCTCATGAAACGTATGTGGATCTCGGATCGTGGTATGAAGAGGTCGGTCTATCCGATGAGGCGCGCGAACTTTATGGCTTCGCGGGGGATAAGGTTGTGGCGCGTCTCAGGTCGGCATTTCTTGACCGTGACACTGCGGTGCTTGGCAAGATCGCAGGGATGTCAGCCGCGTTCGTGTTCCCGTTCAGACGCGAGAGCGTGCCTGCGCTCGAGTGGGCGGCAAAGGAGAACGCGTCCTGGAAGTTCAAGTACTACCTTGCGCTCTTCAAGGCGGCGAACGGAGATCAGGATGGGGCAGACGCCTTGCTTGACGCTTGCGGAAGTGAACCTGACGAATCAATGTTCTATCTCTACAGGGCAGGTCGCCGTATCGGAAAGCGCAAGTATGACGACGTGCTTGCGGCGGAACGCCTTGGCGGCGGATGGCGCGCCGGTCTTGAACGCTTCCGCTGTGAATCCGACAGCGGAGAGAATGAAAACGCGCTTGCGACGGTTGAGCGTCTCAAAACGGCGTATCCTGATGTGAACGCGATCAAGCTTGCGTACGCCCGCGCACTTCTGACTGCTAAGCGCTATGCCGACTGTGTTGCGTATCTCGAGAAGTGCACAATCCTTCCTTCGGAATACGGAGAGAACGCCGAAAGCATCTGGCGCGAGGCTTGCTACGCGCTTGGGAAAATCGAAAAGGCGGAGTCCTATCCAGAGAATCTTGGAGCAGGCAAGCCGTATCCCAAGGATAACCGTCCGTACGAATTCAAACGCGCCAATCGCAACGAGGACGACGCGAAGCCTCTCATTGACTTTGAGGACGGTGCCAAGTGGAGCGTTGAATGTTCCGAAGCGGCGGCAATCTGCGGCACGACTTCCGAGGAACAGCTGTTCGGGAAAAATACGATGCGCCTTTCCTACTGCGGACGCGGAGACAATCCGACAGTCATCCTGCGTCCTCCGGCTCCTGTGGCCCTTCCCGAAGATTTCAACACGATGTACCTTTGGCTGAAGGGCAATCATTGGGGACGCGGCGCAAACACCGATTTCAGCATCCCCAACACGAGATTCTCCGCGTGCTTCAAGCTTGCGGACGGAAAGGAGGAGCGGTTCTTCTTCGAACTTCTCGCGTGGCCCGACTGGCATCAGCTGAACTATACATTCTCCGCAAAGGAGATTGAACGCCTGAAGGGTGCGAAGTTCTCCGGCTTCTTGCTTGAGAACGGCACGCAGAAGCAGTACCTGCAGCTGCATCTGGATAACTTCGCCGTGTTCAAGGAGACGTTCGACAAGCCCATTGAAGTGAAGCCACGCGCAAAGCGCAACATCAAGCCTTTGCGCGGAGCGGTTCAGGGCATCAATACAGGTGCTGAAACACTTCCGTTCCCGACGAGCGAAGATACGATAATCCCCGTCACGAAGCCTCCGAGAAAGGGCGATCTCAAGCCAGTGTTCAGTGGCGGCGCGGTGAAGAAGTCTGAGGCGCAGCATCTGAAGGTTACTAAGCATATGCGCGGCAAATCGCTTATCGTGGATCTCTACGCCCCTGCAGGAACCGTGACCGAAATTGCCGCCGGCATTGCAACGGAGGCGAGGGTCGTTAAGAGCTTCACTGTTCCCTATCTCGCCTATGGCGACGAAAAGGCTCGTCTGAAGATCGATCTCCTCGAAGGTGGCTGGTATCGCAGTGCGGTGTTTGACTGGTATCGCACGAACGCAAGCGAGCCGGGCCACTTCGAAGGTTCGCAGACGATGGTGTACAAGCCCAAGACTGATGGTACGTACAATCCCGTAAGCGAGAGGCTTGTGATAACCGTAAGCCGGGATTTCGCGGAGGTCTTGCCGGAGATCCCCAATCCCGTCTCTCCGCACAAGGCCGTTACGGGAACTCGTGCCTGGCGCGCCCATGCGTCCTACGACCATAAGTTCGACCGCTTGTTCTGGAAAGAGGTCAAGAAGGCCGGCATCGAGCACGTTGCGATCAACGACCATGAAACCATCTGGCGCGACCGCGGCGAAAGCTTCACGTTCCGCACCGATGCCGCGCCTGGACGCGGCGGTGATGCCGGTGCCGAGGTATACTCCCGCTATATGCGCGGTGAACTGGGATATGTGTACGGTCCGTACAACAACTACACCGACTTTGCTCCGATGAATGCAAATTGGAAACGGGATTTGGTGACGCGCCGCCCTGACGGATCCATGGTTACGGCATGGGTGCGCTGCTATGGACCGAAGGCTGTACTTGCGCCGGAATACTGCGAGAGGATCGTTCCTGCGGCGCAGGCGAAGTTTGCGTTCAACACCGCGTACTGCGACGTGCATACTGCTACCACTCCGTGGCGCCGCACCGACTACGATGCGCGTGTGCCTGGTGCCGCTACCTTCGCGCAGACATACTATGCCTGGGGTGAACTCATGCTCCTTCAGAAGAAATTCTGGGAGGGTCCTGTCTATTCCGAGGGCGCCCGTCACTTCTTCTATTCAGGCCTTACGGACGGAAACTACGCGCAGGATCGCGAATACGACTTCCTGAAGCAGCCGTGGATTGTTGATTTTGATCTCCTGAAGATACATCCCAAGGAATGCAACTTCGGTATGGGAACGCTTTCGATGTTCAGCCCAGGCAAGACTCCTGAGCAGCGCCGCTTCTACATGCCGAACGCATCGAACGACAAGGAGCGCGACGAGCTTATCGACCTCTTCCTTACGGCGACTGTCGCATTTGGACATGCCCCATTCCTGATTCTCGACTACTGTTTCGATCCGATGAAGCCTTTCGGGCTTGCGTATGGCCCACGCGCCAAGGTCGATCTCGAAAAGGGATTGCCGGTTGCGCTCAAGAGCTATGCCATGGTTCAGCCGATTGCCGCGCGCTATACGCAGGCGGATGTGAAGAGCATTGCGTACTTTGGCGCGGACGGCAAACCGCAAACCTCATCGGTGGCCATCGCCTCTGGCGCCGTGTCGCGCAATCAGATATTTGTGGAATACAAGGATGGTACGTGCGTTGTCGCGAACGGAAACACGAAGGAACGTCTTGTCGCCACGGTGAAAGGCCGCCGCTGCAACCTGCCGCCGCGAGCGTTCAAGGCTTGGACGAAGGATGGCAAGGTGCGCGTGGAGATATCGGATGACGCAAAGGGCAATCGAACCTATTTCAGCGACTGTCCGGAGTTCACATTCCGCAACGGAAAGCTTACGAAGAAAACGGCTCTTTTCAAAGGCCTCTATTCTCCGCATGACCCGATGCCGGAGGATCGTGAGGCCGCGCTGAAGGAAATGTCGAAGCTCAAGCCTTCAACGGCCGAAATCCGCAGAGAGAACGGCGCGCCGGCGCTTTTCGTTGATGGGCGCAAAGTGCCTGCAAACATCTACAAGGGTGCGGCTGACTATCGGCTCATGGGCGAGGCGGGGTCGGATATCGTCCTTTCGTTCAACTGCGGTTCAAGGCTCTATGCTTCCGTTAAATGGGATAAGGCTCTTTGGGATCCGAAAGCGAAGAAGTTCGACTTTACGCCGATCGAGGATAACCTCCTTCGCATACACAAGGCCAACCCTAAGGCGCGAGTGATTCTTGCAATCGAGGTTTCGCCGGACAGGGATTTCATTGAATCAAATCCGGATGAGATATTCATTAATGACAAGGGTGAGCGCGGAAGGGTGCACCTTCATGGGTTCAGGGGATTCGGCAACCAGCCGTTTGGTCCGGATCCGATAGACTATTTTGCGTACTCCTATACAGGTGATGCATACAGGGCGTATGTGGAGAAGGGACTCATCGCGCTTGCCGACTGGCTTAAGAAGTCGCCGGCTGGAAATATTGTGGTGGGCTTTCAGTTCTCCGGCGGAATGGATGGGCAGTTCGTGCAGTGGGAGTATAAGCCTACCCATGGCCACTTCGACTATTCCGAAGGAAACCGCAAAGCCTTGTGCCGCTATCTCAAGGAACTGTACGGGACCGACGCCGCATTGCAGAAGGCGTGGGGCGATCCTTCTGTGACGCTCGAAACGGCGAAGAACCCTACGCCTGCAGAGTTTCATTCAAAGGAGTACTTTGACGACAAGCCGGGATTCGGAAGAAGGCTTGCCGACTGCCGTAGGTTTGTTTCCGTTGGAACGTCGCAGACGATCAACGGCTTCGCCAAGACGATGAAGAAGGCATGGGGGCGGCCTGCCGTTATCGAGCTGTGGTGGACGACGGCAATATGGTCTCAGACTTCACGCCTTGCGCTTGATGAACTTGTGAAGGATGATGCCGTGAACATCATAGCAACGGTGAGCTACTACGGCGGTAATCGCGCAGTTGGAGGGCTTGGAGCCTCAGCAAACAACACCATCGCCGCCATCAACGACAGGAACGTCCTGTACATTCAGGAACTTGACCACCGCACACGCCGCACGCAGCATGTCTCCGCCGCAGCACCGAAGGTTCATGCGATACCTTCGACCGCCGAAGAGTACGACGTGCAGATAATGCGCGACATCTCAAGCGTGATTGCGTCCGGCGGACAGGGCTTCTATTTCTTTGACATGTTCGGAAGCTGGTTCCATGAACCGGAGGCGATGGCGACGATACGCAAGGCGTTCGCAATGAACACACATGCATCGAAGTATGTCGGGAAATATGAGAAGCCTTCGGTTGCGATTGTGTTCGACGAAAAGACGCGTCTCCTTGCCGAGCGTACCGCATACGAAACGCCGAACGCCATTTGGCGCACGAGCGGTGTGATTCCAGCAATGCATCTCTTGTCGGATGTAGATAGCGATTTCCCTGCGTACAAGTTGTGCATGCTCTGGAATCCGGTATCTATAACCAAAATGGAGGCGGCTCGGTTGCGGAAAATGTCGGCGGCCGGCATGAAGATTGTGGTTGTCGGGAAAATAGGAATGTGCAGCCGCGATTTTGCGTCCGCCGACGATGCGCTTGCGGCATTGGGTGATGGCGTGACGGTAATGGATGTGAAGGATGTTACGGACCTCAAGCTCAACGAACTTGCCTGTAGCGTAGGTGCTCGCGTGTATGCTGCACCCGGCAATGTCACTTATGTCGGAAATGGCGTTGCTTGCGTTCACAGGATTGCGGGACCGGCAACAGTTGATTTTGGGCGCAATGTTACTCCCATCGATCCATTGACCGGCAAGAAGGGGCGTCCGCTCCGCTACTGGAAGCCGGATATGCCGCTCAATGGCATTGCTACAATGTGCTACCTGCCGTAATGAATCATTGGAGGTAGTTGGCTATGAGAATGGATCGGGTGATATTTGGTGCGGTGCTTCTGTCGGCGAACCTCGTGCATGGTGCGACGGGATGTCCTGAATTCTGGGTGCAGAGGCCGCGCGGCGGAGTGCATCCAATCGTGAGGGCGGCGGATTTCGGCTTTTCTGTCACCAATGAGTTCAATGGAGCGGCTATAAACCGCGCCATTGATCATTGCCGCAGGATTAAGGCCAAAACTCTCGAACTGGATCCCGGCGAGTACAGTTGTTTCGATGTTCAGAGGGGTGTTGTGGTTTCCAACCTGACGGACTTTACGTTAGATGGATGCGGCGCAGTTCTCGTGTTCAGGCGTCCGGCGCAGTTTCGCTGCCAGCCGCAGAGTGAACTTATTCACGATAGCGCAAGCCTCCTCATAAAGGACTGTGAGCGAGTGAAGGTGTGTGATCTCAAGATTGACTGGGATTGGGAACGAGATCCGCTTGCCTGCTTCTGCGTTTGCACCGCAATCCATGTGGATGAGAAGAATCCGAATTCGTCGTATGCTGATTTTGTGTTTACGGATTTCGAAAGGCATCCCCGGTATCCCAATCCTGTTCCTGTGCAGAAGATGCAGGTGATGGATACCAACAGGACATCTTTTGCCCGCAGCCCTCGCTGGCACTTCGGTCTTTCGGAAGGGCACTGGGGCTCGAAGAGTGAATGGCTCGCCCCGAATCGCCTGCGTCTGTGGCCCGGTGTGAAGGCGGAAGGCAAACCATACAATCCCACATGTGATTTTCTTCTGACCCCTTCGCATAACATCGCCTACACAAAGAATTTCAAGGTCGGGGAATTCTATCGGCTTCAGCACTACTACTATGGGAAGAACGGCATCAACATGGTGTCAAACCGTCATCTCACGATACAGGATGTCGACATATGGAGCTGCTTTGGCAGGGGGATGGTCGTGGACGGAAAGCAGAAATACTGGAAAGTCGAGAATGTAAACATTTCACCCCGTCCAGATGCTCCGTACAAGCGGCCGATGTCTAGCTCTTCGGACGGATACCATGTTGCACGTTCATGCGGGTACGGAAAGCACATCAACCTGCAGGTGCGCCTAAACAACGATGATGCACTCAACTTCCACGACCGTTTTGGGCTTGGGGCGAAACGCGGCAAGCGCACGATTGAGATAATAGCCGACCGCGGCATAGGATATTTCCGTCCTGAGCCGGGCGATCCGTTCGAATTGCGCACAACGGACTGGCGGCCTACGGGCTTTACGGCAAGGTTCGTCCGCGCAGAAGGAAACATGATGTTCCTTGACCGAGATATTCCCGACATCATCGACGGAAACCTTTACGTTTT
This sequence comes from Kiritimatiellia bacterium, assembly GCA_017936245.1. GTDB lineage: Bacteria > Verrucomicrobiota > Kiritimatiellia > RFP12 > UBA1067 > UBA1731. Next base: position 829 of record JAGBFY010000169.1, on the reverse strand, counting down.
CGACCGCGCCTACGGAACCGACAACATATTGCTGCGTAACTGCATCTTTGAGGATACGGCAAACCGCAACCTCTTTTCCTCGTCGAACATGACAATCGAGGATTGCGTGTTTCGCCGTGTCGGTTCTCGCACAGTCTGGATACTTGCGGATGCAAGAAAGAAGACTTGGTGCGAAGGTCTCGGAGAGACGAACATTGTGGTCCGTAATAACCTGTTTGAGTCCTGCTGCTACATGGCTCCGTCGTATCCGATGTTCTCAACTGCGCTTGTCACGCAGCTTCCGTGGGAGACGGGCGCGCAGTATCAGGATTTCATCAGCGACATCGTGTTTGAGGATAATACAATTGTGGATCCGCCGGGACCTCTTGTGCGTTTCGAGGCTGGACGCAAGATCGCATTCCGCAATAATGACATCCGCTATACCCGTCCTCCGTCCCGTGATGATGCCGGTAAAATAGAAAACCTCATAGGCAAGGAAGCTGTCATTGAAGGAAACACCTTCATTACGAACCTGCCGCCTAAAAAGATTGTGTATAAGCGTTTCCCCGACGCTGAAAGAAATCTCCTCGGTGTCTATCCAGTAATAGGCGCAAAGAAGTACGTCATCGAGGGAGGATACATCGCTGAGAGCTTTACGCCAGGCGCGTTGATATCGCTCTATGCCGTTGAATTGGATAGGGACGGGAATGAACTTGCGCGGCATGATGCGAGATCATCGCAGATTGTGTGCGCCACGGGATTTCCTCATGAACTGAAGCTGCCCTTCACAGCTCACAAGAGTGCGGTTTCTGTAAGGGTGGAGATTGTCAGCGCCGGCAATCCCGTTGTG